>JANQKJ010000104.1 GCA_028281205.1 Gammaproteobacteria bacterium | reverse complement strand
TCAGTAACTCCGATATGATCAATCAGCCTTCCTTGATGGTATTTCACTGTTTTGTCCGTTCAATGGCAGCGCTTATTGCGCTTTTTGCCTGTGGACTATTTTTCCAGTATGTGGTGTTAAGCATGCTCGCTACCATTTCTACGATATCTTCCGCTTTATAGTTCTTCAATTCTTGGAAAGAATTAATGCCGATTTCTTCAAAGCGCTTAACTACTGTGGGGCCAACACCCTTGAGTTCAAGAAGCGCCGATTTTTCTTCCTTACTAAATCCCATTTTAATACCTAATTATTTCTACGCTGTGAATGCATAACACATTGTATAGAAGCGAGCGGCGGAGCTGCGAGTCTAGCATTGTGTGACTGTGATGCAACCTGTTATGAGTAGGATACATAAAGCGTAAGACTTTTATTTTGCACAAATTTTATTTTCAGAGGAATTTGAAGCTTATCTAGCTGACTTTGAATCGTTGTTCATTAGTACTTAATAGATTTTTGCTGCTTGCTTTTTCAGCGGATCATAGTTACTAGAAATGTACTGATCCCTTTAATTACTTTAGAATTCAGTACACTTTAGTCTGAATCTGATGCCGCGTGATTGTAACCAATGTGATTGATGTAAATGAGTAAAATGCAAATACAAGCATATGCGATAGACGGAGTAAAGCCAGTAGTGCATCCTGATGCATTTGTGCATCCGCAAGCAGTATTGATTGGTGATGTGGTTATAGAATCTAGTTGCTATATTGGCCCTGGTGCATGTTTGCGTGGTGATTTTTCACGTATTCATATTGCGCAAGGAAGTAATGTGCAAGAAAACTGTGTATTGCATTCTTTTCCAAATATCCCTGTGATTGTAGAGCCTAATGTAATTATTGCGCATGGGGTAATTTTGCATGGTTGCCATGTAAAAACAAGGTCTTTGATCGGTATGAACTCAGTCATTATGGATAACGCGGTGATTGGCGAGGATTGTTTGGTGGCAGCGATGAGCTTCGTAGCAGCAAATCGACATGTTGCTGACAAGCAGCTATTAGCAGGTAATCCATCTAAAATAGTACGTACTATTGAAAATAGAGAGTTAGACTGGATAGCACAAGGTTTAACTGTGTATCAAGAATTAGTGCAACGCTGTCTTACAACTATGCAACCTGTTGAGGTATTATATGAGTTAGAAGATGATAGGCCTATACTAAATGTTAAAGACAATGCATCTGTATCGTTTGAAAATAACAAAAAGTAAATGGGAATAGAGCTAGCTCGATTAAATGAATAAAGCGAATGGCAACGTAATTAAATCGAGTCTGACCTTATTCTGGTACGCGCGCGTTAATCGCATCCTCGCTTGCGTTACCATGATATAGATGAACACCGTTTGTGTGTGATGGTTAGAGATGGTAAATGAAATAAACAACGGGTTACCACGCTTTCAAAAACATGTTTAAAGTTACTCCAGAAACAACGACAAATAGTAGAGTTTTACTTTGAGCAGGATAAGGCATCAAATTAATGGGATGGCGTATATTTACCGTATGCACTAGATAGAAAATATCCGTCTGCATCATTTACTTTAGGCTGGTAATATTTATTTCCTGCTGCTAAGCGATCATGTGATAAGCGCAATAATAATAAAATTCGCAGACATCATATCGGTGAACAGTCTGTTCAGCATGCAGTAAAGCGAGCAGTGCATGCTATTGGTTTGAATAAGCCAGTTGCGTGCTATGCTTTTCGTCACTCTTTTGCCGCTCATTTACTTGAAAGAGGCGCGGATATACGTACCGTACAAGAACAACTGGGGCATGCTAATGTTAAAACTACAGAAATTTACACTCATGTTATCCAACGTAGTGGAAGTGGTGTGATAAGTCCGTTAGACGAGTAATTTACTAAGACCTTGAATGAGTTTGTTTATTCCCTCGGTGACCGTATCGCTGGTCAAAGCGCCATACGAAATTCTTAAATAACATCCATTGCCTGCTTCAAATGCGTTGCCGGGGATTGTGGCGACTCCATGTTGTTGAATGAGAGTTTTTGCCAGGTCGAAATCATCTTTTGTAGTTTTAAGTTTAGCAAAGATATAGAACGCACCTTCGGATTTGGCTGGTGATGCTAGTAAATCAGTTTGGTTGAGTGCGTCCAGGCAGACTTGGCGAGAACGTTTTATTTCTTTTATTTTGTTTTCGATATAGCTATAGGGTGATTGATGTGCGCCTATGGCCGCATATTGGGAAATAATGGTCGGTGATATCAGTACGGTGTCTTGTACTTTGTGTAGTGAAGCAAATATGTGTTTTGGGATTACCATGTAACCAACACGCCACCCGGCAAAGCCATAAGCTTTGGATAAAGAGTACAGGCTAATAGTGTGTGCTTCACTATTATTTAGTGAGGCAGGGGAGAAGTGTGCGTTTTCGCTATGTATGAAGTCTTCGTAAGCTTCATCCGAAATATGGTAAATATTATGTTGCGCGCAAAGCGCATTTATTGTGCTGAGTTCGTCTTGTGTGTATACCGCAGCACTTGGGTTGTTTGGCGATACAGTGACGATGGCACGAGTTTTATTAGTAATGGCTTTTTTAATGCTATCAATATCAGGGTGGTAGTTATCTAGAGTTGGTACCAGTACTGGATTAGCATTGGCTAAACGGATCGCCATTTCATGGTTAAAGTAATAAGGTGTTAATAAAATAATTTCATCGCCAGGATCAGCTAAAACTTGTACTAATGAGCTAAACGCCATATTGGAGCCCGCGGTAACGAACACGCAATTGTCGTTATTGATAGTGATGTTATTGCGCGCATTTAACTTTTGAGTGAGGGTTTCAACCAGCTCCGGAATGCCTTCTACCGGGCCATAAGCATTTAGTTGTTTAGATTTTAGTTGCGTTTCTATAGCTTGATAAGTTTCTGGCGGCGGGCCGTAATAAGACACGCCCTGGCCAAGAGAAATGGTTCCGGGGTACTCTCTAACTAATTTATTAATAGTAGGAATAATTGGTGTCTGCACTGCGCAAACACGCTGACTTAAAAATTTTTCTTGCATGGGATTACATAGTGATGCGGCGATAAATATCCGAGACTTTATATGGCAGCTTGTCGACTTGATCGACGATGGTGAAATTTACCGGACCATACATATGTTCCAGGTAATCCATGGCTTCTTTGTCGATAGTAATGCAAAACGGGTGTACACCTTGATGTTTGGATTCTATTAATGCGCGGCGTGTGTCTTCGATGCCATAAGAACCGCGATAACCATCCTGATCGTCGGGGCGGCCGTCAGATAAAGTAATAAGCACTTTTGTTTTTGCTTCGACTTGTGACAACAGTTTGGTTAAATGCCTGATCGCAGCACCCATGCGAGTGTAATCTTGAGGTTTAATGCCGGCAATACGGTTTTTTACATCTAATGAATAGTTTTCATCAAAATCTTTGATTTTATATAAGTCACAACGTTTGTGAGTTAAACCAGAGAAACCATAAATAGCATAACGATCACCAAGCACTTCTAAAGATTCACATAGTAAAACTAATGCTTCGCGTTCCATATCGTTAATCCAGCCAGATGTTGAGCCACTCATGTCAATCATAAACATTACAGCAATATTACGATCCACCTTGCGTTGTTTGATAAATAGATTTTGACTCAATTCTTCGCCATTAATAATGTCTGCATAAGATGATATGACCGCGTCCAAATCTATGTCTTCGCCATATGGCTGTTTGCGAACGCGCCGATCTTCATCGCGCAGTGCCTCAAAGGTACGATGTAAATGTTTTAATAGGCTACGGTGTTTATCTAATGTCTGTGCGACAAAATCGGAGGGTGTGCCTTCCACTTCTATTTCACGTAAATGACACCATTCTTTGCGGTATTTCTGGCGCGAGTGATCCCACTCATCATACACATATACTTCACCCGAGCCGATGCGTACATCGATATCATCATTTTCTTCTTCACCATCCCCGGTTTGAAAGGGGCTTTCTTCATCTGTGCTTAAATAATCTTCAGGGATTTCACCTAAATCTTGCTGAATTGAATCAAGCAATTCCTGGATTTGTTCGGGTGGAGTAATTGTTTCGCCATCAAATTCTAATTCTAATCGATATCCATCCGGCATTTCGTCATCTTCTACTTCTTTTACTTCAAAACGCTTGTCATCCTGGCTTTCTTCATTATCCAATGGAACATCTGGGTTTGACTGAGAAGATTCTTTTTGCAATTGATTAAGCATAGTTTGAAGATTTTCTTTATCCTGCTCAATGCGTGCCTCAGTTTTTTGCTTAGCAAGTGCTGGGTTTAATATGCCCTGGTAAAGTGTATCTTCAGGCACAAAATCGTGATCATATAGTTCATAAAGTAAACGAGCGGTATCGTGGGCACTACTTTCTTTGTTTGATAAAGTATCTATCGCACTTTTCCATGCATCAGATAAGTTATCTGCTGCGAGTAAAGAATTAAATTTTTCAATTGCACGTCCAATACCGGGTAATTCTCTTTTGATGTTGGCATCTAAACGCACAGTTTCTAGTTTGTGAAATAAATTAATTGCTTTTTGCTTGTCTGAAAAATTAGTTACAAGTTGTTCTACATCAACACGCCAGGTGCCATACCAGGTTTGTGCCCACTGGTGTACGGCAATAGATTTATATAATGCAAAATTATCTTCACGGCTACGAAAAGTCGAGATGTTATCAGGTAAGTGAATAACTTCAGTATCTGTAAATAATAAATCACTTTGTTCGAGCTTTAATCTGCGACCATTTAAGCCAGTAATAATGCTTTCAATGACACGATTGATTTCATCGAAACTCACTGAGGTGGGTGCAACAGAGTTTCGATCGATATAATCATTAACTAGTTGCATGGCGAGAATGCTTGCATCAAGTCCGCCATGTTGAAACGCTTTTAGTAAATGATTAATCCAGTCTGACCAGTCTTCTTCATCGACTAAAGTAATGCTTGATGTTGCATGATGGCAAAACTCAAATCCTAACATGAGATCTATATTCGCAAGGGTTTCCACAGAATCAAGAAAGCGTTCCTGATCTGCCAGGCTAATGTCTACAAGTGCCTGCGCCGGCTTGAAAACACTATTTTTTGTAGTTAATACATCTTCTACGATTAACTCTAACCGCAATTGCATCTCGCGTTCACCCATGCCACCAAAGGCGGAGCTGTTCTGGTTTTTTCCTTTACGTCCCGGCGAGCGTATGTAACCACCATCTTTAGAATAAGCTTTTAATCGGTGCTCACGTTTCTCACTGATAGCTTTTTTGCTGATGATTTTTTTGGATTTATTTTTTGATCGCCAGAACAATAAATTCATAAAGTTAATCAGTAATGTGATTGATTAATAAGTCTTTGGCTTGATTGATTTTTATTGCAAGATAACTAGAGCCACCACGATCCGGATGAAGTTTTTGTATTAATCGACGGTGAGCATCAATAACTGTTTGTTTATCAGCACCAGATTCTAAGCCAAGGATAGCATAGGCTTCATCTATAGAGAGGCTGGAATCGTGGCTTGCCCCTGTATTTGGCCCTGTCTGTTGTTCTTGTCCTGCACGCCATTCGCTACCATGTTTACGGTCTAAGTAGTTTTCCAGTAGCAGACGCGAGTCTTCGTCATTCTGAACATAGTAATCTCTGAGTTGCATGAGCTCATCAATTGATAAGTTGTCTAAATTGCGTCCGGCAAATAATCCTGACCTGACAATCCCCGTAAGTTTGCCGGAATCATGATCAAGTTGCATATGCAAATAGTCAGTTTCAACTTGCGAGGTTTTTCCCGCACTAGGTTGATTGCCTTTAAATGAATTAGCCATTCTCTGCAAAATAGGTAGATAGGCGATTAAACCCAGTAACCGTTGTGCAGCCGGGATAAGTGCACCGGCTAATGCAAATAACCAGTGCAATCGACCAGTAAAGACTAAACCCAGTAATACAACTCCAACCACAATCATTAAAATTTTCCAGCGCTTGTTGGCAGGTTGCTGTTTAATCCAGCGGTATAACAGCATGGCTATTGCAATAGCAACAATAATAAGGATGATGCGGGCCATATTATTTTGAGTGAGGTAATTGTTTAATGATTGAGTTGGCTAGTGAGTTACCTTTTTGAGAATGGGCTTTTAATGCACTGATGCCGCCAACAGCAAATGCCGCGACTGCACATAGTAACTCTTTTAATTGGGCAACACTGTTTTGGTCAAAGGCGCAGTAGGCACCTTGTGTTAGTTGAACAATATGTTGAAACGCTTGTTTTGCAGCTGGGTCATGACCTTCATGAAAAATAAATACTGGAACACCTAACATACTAAGCTTACCCGCTACCGCGCCAACATCGTCAATGTTTTCTTCAAAACTGTCACCAACAAATACTACCGCTTTTATTTTTTGTGAAGCGCATACTTTGACAGCATGTTCCAAAGTACGTTTGATTTGTGTATGACCAGCAAGGCAGCGAACTTGCAACATTTGATCTCTTAGCTTGGCGGCGTCACAACTCCAATCTAACACCTGAAATTCATGATATCCGCGAAAGTAACATAATGAGATTTCTAAATTACCTATGTCCTGAGTACTCATAAACATATCTGCTTGTATCTGGCATGCCATATCCCAGGAGCGTTCACGACTAGCGGTAGCATCCATAGCAAACAACAGACGGCCAGAGTTTTCTTTATTCTCATGCGCTATCATTTGGTCAGATTTTTTTAGAAAATCCTGTACCGAGAGTGAATTAGAACGAGTAAGCTGGTCTTTTGCCATAATTGCTGATTTATTTATCCTCTTATTTTTACTAAGGTAAACCTTTTCAAGATAGTTAAGTCTATTAGTATGCCTATTATTATTGAAGGAGCATAAGAATGCAGCAGATTAAGATCAATAACTCACCACATTTGGTCCGATTTTGTGTTTTAGCTGCAATGATCGCAAGTCTTCATTTCATCACTGTTAATGCACAGGAAATTACCACTACAGTAAACGACCAACAGGAATTATCGCTCACTGTGTATAACCAAGATCTTGCGTTGATTCGGGACGTGCGCGATGTTTCTCTTAACAAAGGGCTGAATAGAATTGCAGTCAGAGAAGTGAGTGCACAGATCCGGCCAGAAACTGCTCTGATTACTAGCTTATCTGATCCAAACTCGCTATCTCTTATTGAACAAAATTTTGATTATGACTTGTTAACACCGCAACAGTTGTTACAGAAATATGTCGGTAAACAAGTGCGTGTTGTTAAAACGCATCCTACTACTGGGGCCGAGAAGGAAGTGCTTGCTACGGTATTAAGTGCAAATAACGGTGTCGTACTTAAGATTGGTGATCGTATTGAAACCGGCGTACCAGGCAGGATTGTTTATGATCAGGTGCCAGATAATTTACGTGACCGTCCCACGCTCTCTATTTTAGCCAATAACAATATATCTAAAAATCAAACATTAGAATTAAGTTATCTTTCTGGTGGTTTGAGTTGGAAAGCGGATTATGTTGCCAAGCTGGATGAAACAGAAAAGCAATTGGATTTGAATGGCTGGGTTACATTAAATAATCAAAGTGGTGCAAGTTATAAAAATGCCAAGCTTCAACTAGTAGCAGGTGATGTGAATCGGGTATACGAACCAAGAAGACAGCATCGTGATGTTGTCATGATGAAAAATATGGCGGCTGAAGCCATGCCTGAAATGGCACAAGAAAGTTTGTTTGAATACCATTTGTATACCCTCGGGCACAAAACAGATGTGCTACAAAACCAAACTAAGCAAGTTGCACTTTTGTCAGCAAGTAAGATTCCTGTAAATAAAGAATTTTTACTGCAAGGTAATCAACATTATTACTACAACCAATATGGTGTGATCGCTGATAAGTTAAAAGTAGGTGTATTTGTCGAGTTTGAAAATGAAAAACAATATGGCTTGGGCATGCCGCTACCTAAAGGTATCGTCAGAGTTTATAAAAATGATTCTTCTGGTAATGCCCAGTTTATTGGGGAAGATCGTGTAGACCACACGCCAAAAAATGAAACAATTCGTTTGAAGTTGGGCGACGCATTTGATGTTACTGCCAATAAAAAACAAACATCGTATAAAAAAGAGTCTGCCTTCGGCAGGTACAAACATGCAGCAAGTTCAAGCTATGAAATAGAAATTCATAATGCTAAAGATGAAGACGTGGTTGTTAAAGTGTTGGAGCCGGTACCAGGCGATTGGAAAATGCAAGAAACCAGCTTGGAATATGAGAAGGTCAACGCATATATGGCTCAATGGTTAGTTAAAGTGCCTGCAGAAAAGCGTATTACTTTAAGTTACAAAGTATTAGTTAGATATTAAGCGAGTACTCTGCAATACAAATAGCTATGACTAAACTATTTATCGGGCTGTAAAGATATAATCACCTAGTTAATATTATCTAACCACGCTAACATGATGCATGAATTATTCTCATGCATCATTTATGCTGGCTATTGTCTAATATGAATTCATCGCGTTGGTTAGATTGGTTGGGCTTATTTGCTTTAGTTGCGATGTTTGGTTCGGCATTCTTGCTCACTAAAATTGCAGTTCAGGAAGTCCCGCCTTTAATGGTAGTGGCCGGGCGTATTGTGATTGGTGCTATATTGCTGCTTGCTATTTCTTATGCCAAAGGTGAGCGTCTTGGCCAATTGAAACCTTATTGGTTTATTTTGTTAGTTTTGGCGCTCACTGGTAATTGTATTCCATTTTTTGTGATCACCTGGGGGCAGCAACATGTGGACAGCAGTCTTGCGGGTATATTAATGGCAATGATGCCATTAACCACGGTAGTCCTAGCACATTTTTTTGTTCAGGGAGAGCGGCTTACAAAGAATAAAGTAATAGGATTTTTACTGGGCTTCTTAGGGGTAGTTATTTTAATGCAGCCTGAATTGATTGTGAGTCGTGATATGGACTGGCTATATATTGTTTCAATGCTGTTAATTCTTAGTGGCGCAGTCAGCTATGCAGCTAATTCCATAATTGCTCATTCCTTGCCTAAAATTAGTTTATCTTTAATTTCTGCCGGAGTATTGCTGGCGGCCTCATTAGTTATAGTGCCGTTGTCATTATCAGAGGGTTTTGGATGGGCGCAGCATACTTCTAGTAATGCGCTGATTGCAGTAATTTTGCTTGGATTGTTCCCCAGTGGACTGGCAACAATTATTTACTTTAGTGTAATCCGTCATGCCGGGGCCGCATTTCTTTCACAGATAAATTATTTAATTCCTGTATGGGCCGTGCTACTTGGTGTTTTGTTTGCAGGAGAAACGCTGACTATTAATGCCTTTGTTGCATTGATAGTGATATTACTAGGAATTGCTATCGCACAAAAAAACCGCTCTGCGCGTGCAGATTCAATTTACCATGATTGAGTTGAATGATTTGCTAGTTAAACGTTGTTGTTAGTCCACCAACGCGCACATAAATCAGGCATCCATTTTTGGAATACGGTTTATGTTTACTTAAATGAGGGCTACGAATCCAAGTGCCTTTAGGATAAATACCATGATCATCTTCAAAGGTGCCTTCTAATACAAAAATCTCTTCACCTCCTGGATGGGTATGTTCCGGGAAATATGTATCAGGCTCCCAGCGAACCAATGACATATTTTCAGGATATTGCGGCTGTCGATAGAGTGGTAATACAGTCAGTCCTTCAACCATGCCCTGTTTCCACTCCATGTTAGTGGTGTCTAATTTTAGCTGTTTGCGATCCTTGCCATCATATTGGCGTAATCGAACTAACAGTGTGCAACCGATATCGGAAAAGGGCGCATGCTTGGTGCCATCGGGATTGAGCAAGTAGGTGCCAGCTTTATAGCGCCCATGTTCATCGCAAAATTCGCCATCCAATACAAAAATCTCTTCACCTTGTGGGTGAAAATGAGTACGAAAATTGCCACCAGCATCATATTTAACGATGCTGGTAACAGGACCAAATTCACCGCCTTCACGATACAAAGGTTTACGCCAAACTGTACCGCTTGGACTAGCTTCCCATTGCATCTTCTGTGTATGAACTACAACATGTTCGCTAAGTTTGGCATTTATGTCTTGCGGTTCTTGCATGTAAAAAAAATGTCTAATTTAAAACTACTCGTAAATAGCGAGTTCTAGTGCCTCAATATCTAATGCATTGCGGCTAAAACCAGCTAATTTATTTTCCTTATCATAAAGTAATTGGGAGGGAACGCCGATAAGTGCAGTGTTGGTAACTTCCTGATATAGCGTATTGCTATGATCAAAATCAGTCATTACATGGGTGTAATCCAGACGGCGATCATTGATTTGTTTTAATGCTTTCTCTCTCTCTTCAACACCATCAACGACAACTCCGACCACGGAAAATGGTATTTCAGGATTTTCGTCAATAAATTTTGCAAGTTTCTCAAAGTCTCTTTTGCATACGGGGCAATAGGTGGCCCAAAACATAACTAATTCCCAGCGCCCCTGTTCAAGTTCGCCTAATACTGAATCTTTAATATCAGCGGCTGGTTCCAGGATTGTATTATTAGCTGATGCGTTTTCTGAGTAAGCCTGTTGGCCGAGTAATAGTAGGGTAATGATGGTGATACTGAGAATCTTCATAAATATTTTTGCCAAATAGTGATTAGTAATTAAGAGTAGACCATGATTTGTCTTTTTGCATTACACCTATTGATATAGCTGTCCTTACTCGAAGGGTCCTTGGGTTATACTGCACAAAAATATAACAACCGGCTAGGAGGAGAAATGAGCACAACTCGCGTACAAGCAGTATTAGATGAGGTAGGTGCACTAGCATTTCCAGGCATATATGACACATTATCTGCAAAAATTGCAGAAAAAGTGGGTTTTCCTATGGCTTTTGTGTCAGGTTATTCGTTAGCCGCATCAACCATAGGTGAGCCTGATTTTGGTTTGCTGACACAAACAGAAGTTGTCGAGAGAGCACGTCATATTTGTGCCAGTGTTGATATTCCTGTGATTGTTGATGCGGATACTGGCTATGGTAATCCGCTTAATGTTTATCGAACAGTTAAGGATTTGATAGCTGCAGGTGCAGCAGGGTGTTTTCTGGAAGACCAGGTGTGGCCAAAAAAATGTGGTCACATGCGCAATAAAAAAGTAATTGAACGGGATCAGTACTTACAAAAAATCAAAGCTGCAGTAGAAGCACGCGGAAATGCAGACTTTTTTATTGTCGCGCGTACTGATGCGGAAGCCGTGCTAGGCCTTGATGAAGCTATTGCACGGGTAGAAGAGGCACGCAAACTGGGGGCTGATGCAAGCTTTGTTGAAGCGCCGGGTTCTTTGGAGCAATTAAAAGAAATTGGTAAGCGTGTGCCTAAGCCAATGGTGGCTAATATGATTGAAGGTGGCAAAACTCCTGTATTGCCGAAAGAACAGTTAGCAGAAATGGGCTTTCAGTTAATTTTATACCCGTTAACAGGTCTATATGCGGCAGCTGCGAGTATGCGTGATTATTATCAAAAGCTAAGTGACGATGGAACCACAATAGGGAAGGAAGGTGGTCTTATGCAATTTGCAGAATTTAATGATCTGATTGGTGTCGAGGAAAAATATCAGTTATCAGAAAAGTTTGGTGAGTGAAGTTTAATTTAAAGCATATGGACAACTATAATAAAGTTGTCCATATGTAAAAAATTACCGTAGCAAATAGTGCATAACTGCCTGGGTCAACGATTTCCCAGTACTGGTCGTAGAAATCTTTCATTAATAATGTCCTCAAAACTTGTATTAATCGCGTGACTTTTTTATTTCACGCGCATGAATTAATTTAATTCATGCGCATTGGATATAAAAACCGAGTAATAGTTCACAGTAGTGAATTATTCCGTCATTAACGGTATAAAAAGCATCTCAAACGGTTAGTTTGAGATGCGCAGACCTTAAAACACAGCTAGCCACAGAGCAAAAGCACAACAAGTACCTATTATGAATAAGGTTGGGTCAATGATTTGCCAAGAATCTTGGTAAAGTTTTGTAAACATGATGTTCTCCTCTAGAAAAATGAAATACAAAATTAAAAACAATTTCTAGTGAGACGTATTGCAACCGCTATGCCAACTTTTAACGGTGCTAAATTGTTGATGTTTGGTGTTTGTTTAACAGAATAGTAAGGTCAGGTGTTCCAATGCGGAGCAAACTACAATAATTGGTGGGTGTTTTTTGTGCATTATTGCAGATCTCAAGCACTTAATATTTTGTGGTTAATTGCTGGTGCGAGGTGAAGCCAGTACCAGTGTCCAGTAAATACGATAGTCAGAGATATTGTTTCTTGTGCACGCAAGAGCAAACTCTGTATGTGCTGGGTTCATTAAGTTTTGGCAATGTCCCGGGCTTGCAAGCCACTGTTCTATGGCCAGCTCAGGAGTATCGGTGCCGCCAGAAATATTTTCAGCAACAGTTTTCCAGTCATAATCAGCATTAGCTACGCGATCGCCTGGTACTAGTCCACGTGAGCCTTTATGGCTAAAAAAGTTTTTTCCCGCCATGTCATCAGAGTGTTTTTTAGCGGCAATAGATAACTTGTTATTCCAATGGATGGTAGGTGCTGCTGCATATGAATTATCTCCACATATTTGTGCAGATGCACGAATCCTATTTATATAGTTGCTTACTCGTTGAATGCGTAGCGAGTTGAAGTCGCATTCACTGGTTTTGGGTTCAGGTTTGTATACAGGTGCGTTAGAGATTTTTTTGCTGTTGATATAATCCGAAACGCCACATGAATACATCAATAAACAACAAAATAACAAGCAACATATTTTAGCTATTATGTGCATATAATTTGTTTGCAGTTTAATTTAATCATCATTTTCAGGGTATAGTTTATAACACGCAGATTGAATGTATCTAGCACCTAATTCTGTTTGGACGTGTTTGCCATATTTTAATACACATGCGCTGGCAGTTTTGGGGCCAAACCAGCTACGTTTTTTTTCAACAAATATTCTCTCGTGAAAAGGGTGCTGTTGTTTGCAGGCATTAACTACTTCTTCAGCAATAGTATCACTCTGGACATGTTGCATTTTTTTTAGCAGACATTCCCAATAATTATCCGGACTGAACCAGCCGGCAGATACATTAGATCCTTGTAGAACTAATATTAAAAAAGTTACTAAAAAAAATTTCATATCGAGAAATGATAAAGGCCGCAGTTGCGGCCTTTAATTCGTAATCAATAATGACGTTTTGACTAAGGCGCGTACTGAAATGATGCAGCAAGACCCACGGTATCTGCGTGGGAGTGATCAATACCATGCGCGCGGTGCCAAGCTTTCTTAGCCTTGGCGACAGTGATTGGGTTTCCAGGGGCTACTGCCAGCGGGTGATTGCTGACAACAACATCACCACCATCTTCAC
>JANQKJ010000103.1 GCA_028281205.1 Gammaproteobacteria bacterium | reverse complement strand
CACTTATCTTATACTTTGCCTTACCTGACCAATATGTCGATACCCATAAAGCGTTAATTCCACTCACTTTTTCAGCAAAAACAACACTTTGCATGACAGTTTGGATGGCCATATGGTGGCTGTCTGAAGCTATTGATATCAGCGCTACTGCCCTGTTACCGATTGCTATGTTTCCTTTATTAGATATTGCTGACATCAAATCCACTACGGCCCCTTATGCATCACACTTAATCTTCTTATTTATGGGCGGATTTTTAATCGCGTTAGCCATGCAACGCTGGAAATTAGATCACCGATTAGCCAATAGCGTACTCACTATTGTTGGCACCAACCCAATTATGATCATTGCCGGTTTTATGTTTGCGGCAGCCATACTAAGTGCATTCATTTCAAATACTGCAACCACAGCAGTAATGTTACCGATAGGCTTAAGTATTATTGCTTTATATGCACACAATGAACAAGGCCAATTCAGTAATGCAGACCAACATAATTTTGCTCGTTGCATGATGCTTGGCATCGCCTATGCAGCTTCTATTGGCGGCACGATGACATTAATCGGCACAGCACCTAATTTATTTTTAGCCAGTTTTTTACAAGATGGTATTGATGAACAGTACGCAATCGAAATCAGCTTCGTTAAATGGCTTAGCTTTGCCGGTCCATTGGCATTATTCTTTTTACCCATTGTTTGGTACGTCTTAACCAAACATGTATTCCCTTTTGACAAATCCAAACTTAATCAGGCCAGCAATGACTCTCAGCAAAAACAACAAAAAATGTCACGCGGGCAGAAAATCACAATTGCGGTTTTTTTAATTACAGTTACGCTTTGGATTACACGCCCGTTGCTGCAAAAAATTTCGTTTCATATTAACGGCCAGGAAATCCAACCCCTCTATCAACTCAGTGACCCAGGCATTGCTATGCTGGCCGCGATGTTGTTATTTATGCTGCCAGTAGATTTCAAGAAAAAAGTGTTTGTACTGGACTGGGAAACAGCAAAAAAATTACCTTGGGGTATTTTTATCTTATTTGGTGGCGGACTCACACTCGCCAAAGCAATTAAAACTAATGGTGTCGCAGAATTTATTGCTGCACAGGCGTTGTTATTACCAGATATTCCAGAAGTATTTTATGTACTAATTATCTGTGCAAGTGTAATCTTTTTAACCGAACTCACTTCGAATACCGCTACAACTGCAACACTCGTGCCTATTCTCAGCGGTGTAGCAATTGGCGCAGGATTGCATCCTTATCTTCTTATTTTCCCTGCTACATTGGCGGCCAGTTTTGCATTCATGATGCCTATTGCAACGCCACCTAATGCGATTGTATTTGGCTCCGGCCATATAACCATTGCAGAAATGTGTAAGGCAGGCTTATGGCTAAATATACTTGGCGTGATTACTATTACTGCCTTTACCTTTTTAGTAATTAAACCAGTAGTTGGATTCTAATTTATATTACTGGTGTTGGTTAGGCACTAACCATAATTATGTGTGAGTTCCTCATTGGGTCCTATGTCGCGCAATGCCACTACCGTGAAATCATCATAATAAGCAACATTAGGTTCACTTGAATGATTAATAAACTTGAAATCACAAGTCACATCAAAAGGTTTATTATTGACCCATAACGTATACATATTAGGCTGTCTAGTTTTTTTGGTTTTACATGTACCTAACACGGTATCTTTAGAAATTTGTTTTGTACTAAATAACCCATCACCATGAATTTCACTTTGTTTGACTTGCACCATTGTTAATTCCGTTTAATCAATAACCTTAGATATGAGAATGCTGGCAGCATATTATGCATACAGCTAATAAAGCGCCGCATTCTAGCAAGCAAATATTCGCCTGACTATCTTTTTGCCAGAATTATCACCAAGGATAAAGTGATAACCAGTAACTACCCCACACCACTAAACCAAAACCGGAAACAATTCTTAAATATTTTGCTGAAATAGGTGAAATTTTTTCTGCTAATACAAAAAAAGCAATCGCAATCATCCATAATACATTCATCACGCCTACAGCAAACATCACAGCCATTAATGCCCAACAACAGCCAATGCAATATAGGCCATGGTGTATACCCATTTTCATAGCACCCCAATAACCCTCACGCCAACTTGTCATTAAATAATGCAAAGGACTACGGCATTGTTCAAGACAAGCATCTTTCCACGGTGTCCACTGATAGACACCCGCAATGACTAATATCCCTCCACTTAGTAAATAGCTACGACTGTCCATCATAGGGTTTAATAAACCAACCGTATGCAATGGATACTGCACAATTGAAATAATCACACTAAACAATACCCATGCAATCAAATAGCCAGACAAAAATATTAGTGTCGGCGTGTATGCCTGGCCTTTATTTTTTTTATTTTTATTTATTGTTACATATAAGGACACCATGGGTAGCACTGAAGGCGTCATCATGGCAATCATCATCAATGCCCACATAGCAAACAGCATGTAAAAATCATACAGTGTCCATGCACGCGCACCTGCTCGGGGCGGCATCCACATATCGACAACATCCATGTTTTGCATCGCCCAGGCCATATACGCCATATAACCCCAGCCAAGTAAGCACACGGCCAGCATGCCTATATAGACAATCCAGTGATCGCGTGAAAAATAATTTTGGCTTAGAGAATCTATACTCATATTGCCAAAATATCGCATAAATTTAGATATATTTACAGTAAAAACAACTACTTAAATTTTTTGAGTTTCGCCTATTGGCGGGTATACTAAGGTCATAGCATTTCTTTATAAACAGCGCACCAAAGGACGCATTTATGGCTGACAATTGGAGTTTAGCAGGCGAATATTTCGAATCATGCACATGCGATTTAGTATGTCCTTGTATTTTTCTCATGCCACCCACTAAAGGTTACTGCAATGCATTAGTTGGCTGGCGAATTGATCAGGGTAATCTTGGTGATGTCAAACTCGATGGCCTAAAAGTAGCGGTGTATTTAGAAGCACCAGGAATGCTTACTGATGGCGGCTGGCAAGTGAATCTTTACATTGATGACACTGCCACAGACATGCAAGCCATGGCATTAACTGAATTATGGAGTGGTAAACATGGAGGGCACTTGTCTGTGATTGCAAGTCTGATCTCTGATGTAAAAAGCGTCGAGCAAGCACCGATAAAATTTACCAGTAAAGGAAAAAAACGCCACTTGA
>JANQKJ010000118.1 GCA_028281205.1 Gammaproteobacteria bacterium | reverse complement strand
TTAGTCGTTGTCGATTCCGTCTGTCTGTATGTCTTATGAGTGGTAGTTCACATATATTGTAATCTCTATCAAAATAAAACCTAATTTTAGATTCATAGCTAGGTAATCTCATACAGACTTGGCTGTAATTAGTCTAGTTGTCAATATTTGATATGTGCCGTTCATCTGATGCTATAGGTGATTGCACTTCAAGCAAAGAAATTAATTTGAATTTAATCATCCTTAAATAATAACTGCCCAGAATACCTCTGAGATGGAAGCTATAACCAAAAAAATGCCTGTATTGTTTATGTCATTTTTAATGACCTTATTAGTCTCGTGTGCCGCACCGCAAGCGACAGTAAAACAGCCTTCTCAGGAGAGTGATGTTGTATCAATTGCTCAGCCGAGAGAAGTGGATCTAGCATCCGAGTCTTCGATTAATAGCGATGAAAAGTCTAATAAGTCTAAATCCGAAGTATTTATTGGTACAGGTGAATTTGTTAATAAATCTCCGCGTACATCTTCCAGGCGTGCAGCCAGTGCTGGTGATGATGTTAGTTTGATGTTTCAAGATGCGCCAATTGCTGAAGTCGCAAGTACAATTTTGGGTGATCTTTTGGGCATGGCTTATGTGCTTGATGAGCGGGTAACAGGCAATGTCAGTCTCAAGACAGGCCGTCCGATCCCGAGAAATGCATTAGTGGGTGTTATGGAAGGGGTGTTAAAGGCAAATAACGCAGTGCTAATAGATAATGAAGGAGTATTTCAGATCTTACCTGCGAGTGAGAATCTTAGTAGTGTTGTATCTCCATCATTTTCATTAGATGTTGATAAAGGTTATCAGATCATTGTTGTGCCACTTAAGTATATCGCTGCTGGTGAAATGAAAAGTATATTAACCTCTATCCAGGGAGATTCAGCAAAAATCCAAATGGATGCACGAAGGAATTTATTGCTAGTTTCGGGTAGCCAAGCACAGCTCAAAAATATGCTTGATACTATAGAGATATTTGATGTCAACCAACTAAAAGGAATGTCAACAGCGATATTTCGGTTAAACCAGGCAGACAGTGCTACTGTAGCAAATGAGCTGGGTGCTATATTCAATTTAGATTCAACTGCTAATACTACATCAGCTGAAACTACTCAATCTATAATCCGCTTTGTACCTATTGAAAGAATCAATGCTGTGTTAGTTATTACACCGCAGGCTAAATATTTAACTGCTGTTGAGCAGTGGATACAACGTCTTGATCAAATCGATAGTAGCATTGACAGATCACTGCATGTTTATTTTGTGCAAAATGTACGCTCAGCTTATCTGGCAGGCATTCTGCAAGAATTATTTGATGCAGATGTGAGCACTCAGGAAAGCGAAGACTCGCGTGGAAGTTTAAGTCCAGGCTTATCCGGTACTACGCAATCTAGCTTTGGAGATGCTAACACTGGTAATGCCGCTAACTCTATTAGCAATAGTTCTGATGCACTAGATAGTCAAACGCCCTCAGGGCCTTCCTCAGGTGGGCTTGGTTCTTTACAGCGTCGCACTGCTTTTTCTAGCGGCTTTGATAACTTAAATACTAGCGGCGGTAATAGTAATAGCCCGATAAAGATTATAGCGGATGAAGAAAATAATGCGCTTGTTGTTAAGGCAACAAGTGATGAGTATGCAGAGATTGAAGATGCGATTAAACGCCTGGATATCGTGCCATTACAAGTGCTGGTTGAAGCGACTATTGTAGAAGTTTCATTGACGGGTGATTTAAGTTATGGCCTAGAGTGGTTTTTCAGAAATAACAATGTGTTTGATGGTGATGATGGTATTGCTAGATTGGATACAGGTACCGCAGGTATTTCAGCATTAACTCCGGGTTTTTCCTATTCAATTATAGATAGTGTCGGTGGAGTCAGAGCGGTACTTAATGCATTGGCCTCGGATTCGAAGATGAAAGTTATTTCATCGCCATCATTAATGGTGTTAGATAACCATTCAGCTTCAATTAATATTGGTGATCAAGTACCAGTAAGAACATCGGAGTCAACTAACACTGGTACTGCTGGTGATGATTCTATTGTTACCAGTACAATTCAGTTTGTGGAAACAGGTGTCACGCTTGAAGTGGCGCCACGCGTAAGTAAAGGTGGTAATGTGGTTATGGATATTTTCCAGAGTATTCGTACTGCAGCGACTACTGATACATCAACAATTGATTCACCTACAATTAACCAACGTCAAGTACAGACATCCGTGGCAGTACAAAGTGGTGAAACTATTGTCCTTGGTGGTTTAATTCAAGATGATGATGGCCGTTCTAATTCAGGTATTCCTGGTTTGCGTAATTTGCCTGTGGCAGGCGCATTATTTGGCACCACAGCAAAAAATTCTCGGCGCACAGAACTATTGGTGCTGATTACACCAACCGCAGTTCGTGATTCGGTTGAATCTAAAGAGGCCACTGAAGAATTGCGTGGTAAGCTGAAAGGTTTACGCATCCCTGAGCTTGAGTCTGACGGCACTATAAAAGCAATCGAGTACAAAGGCATACGCTGGTAATTTTCTAATACGCGTAAATATCAGCCAGACTATATTATTCCGCTAGTGTGGCTAGTCTTACATTTATTGAGTAATTATTGACAAATAAATGAATAAATTTAAGTCAAGATTACTTCGCTTTTAAGATATTTTTTCATAAATCCAAGCCCAATAGAGTACAATTCTGTCCCATTGACAGAAAGCTTTATTATTAGGTGGCATTGTGACTGATCAAACTGATCGCCCAACTGGATTCAAAGTACTCAATAGCGCATCACTTAATAAAGGCACAGCTTTCACAAAAGAAGAGCGCGATAAATATAAACTTCACGGCTTACTCCCACCTACTGTTAATACACCCGAAGCTCAATTGGCACGTGCGTTGCAGAATATGCGTAGGAAGTACTACGATATAGAACGTTATGTGTTTTTAAGATCATTGCAGGGACGTAATGAGCGTTTATTTTATCAATTAGTACTTAATCACATTGAAGAAGTAATGCCACTTATTTATACGCCAACAGTAGGGCAGGCGTGTAGAGAGTTTGGTCGCTTGTTTAGACGACCTAGAGGTATGTATCTTTCTTATGATCAGAAAGGTCACTTAAAAGATATTATGCAGAACTGGTCATATAAAAATATAAAAGTAATAGTTGTGACTGATGGCGAGCGCATACTGGGATTAGGTGATTTAGGTGCCAATGGTATGGGTATTTCAATTGGGAAACTTGCTCTATATGTTGCCTGTGCAGGCATACAACCAGCTCAATGTTTACCTGTAATGTT
>JANQKJ010000069.1 GCA_028281205.1 Gammaproteobacteria bacterium | reverse complement strand
TCAAGTGTTTCTTGTTTGTGATTAATTTGTTGTTGCAAGCGAGCAAAAAATTGTAATTTTAGTACAACTTCCTTAGCTTCATCCCAGTGCTTAGTGGAGTAAAGACTTTCAAATGCTTGGACAAGTGTCTGCTTATCTTTTCTCGACTGACTGTCTAACTGATCAAGGTACTCTAGAGGGTCATCTTGCGAATCCACGTCATCAATCTGTTCACGTAAATCCATTTGTGCCATCAAAAAATCCATGTCCTGCGTTGTATCTTGCTCAACATCAAAAGGCACACCTTGGAGTTCAAGCATATAACGCGCACGCGCTTGATCATCTTGCAAGGTCTTATATGCTTCATTAATATACGTTGTTGCCTGCATGGCAATACGTTTGTGTTGATCATCACTATCAACAAAGCGATCAGGATGATATTTAGATTGTAGCTTTTGGTATGAGCTTACAAACTCATCGTTATTAATCTGAAATGCTACTTCAAGACCGAATAACTCGAAGTAGTTACGCGAGAAATCAAATTCCATTGATAGCTAAAAGTAGTTAAATACAAAGATTAATGAGCAGTACGACTTAGACAGTAAAGCTCTCACCACAGCCACAACGGTCTTTTTCATTCGGATTATTAAATTTAAAGCCTTCGTTCAATCCTTCTTTAGCAAAATCAAGTTCAGTGCCCTGCAAGTAAACTAGGCTCTTTGGATTTACCAGTACTTTTATACCATCTTGCTCAAAAACTTTATCCGCACCTTCAATCTCATCAGCAAACTCTATAGTATAGGCCATACCAGAGCAGCCTGTTGTTTTAACACCCAGGCGCACACCGACACCCTTGCCCCGTTTTTCAAGGAAAGTCTTAACCCGCTTGACGGCATTTTCTGTTAATGAGATAGACATTATTTAATATTAAGCACTTTTCTTTTCAGCAGGACTCTGTTTACTTTGATAATCAGTGATAGCTGCACGAATTGCATCTTCTGCTAATACTGAGCAATGGATTTTTACTGGTGGCAATGCCAGCTCTTCTGCAATATCAGAATTTTTAATCAGGCTTGCCTCATCAAGAGTTTTACCTTTTACCCATTCAGTCAAAAGACTTGAAGAAGCAATAGCAGAACCACAACCATAAGTTTTGAATTTAGCATCTTCAATAACACCACTATCATTTACCTGAATTTGCAACTTCATCACATCACCACAAGCAGGCGCACCAACCATGCCAGTACCAACATTACTTGACTCTTTATTCAATGTTCCTACGTTACGTGGATTTTCGTAGTGATCTAATACTTTTTCTCCGTATGCCATTGTGCTTGACTCCTGTTATAAATCGCTTTTTACATATGTTTAATGTGCGGCCCATTCAATAGACTTCAAGTCCACACCTTCTTTATACATATCCCATAAAGGTGACAGGTCGCGTAGCTTAGTCACCGCTTTACGTATTACATCAACAGCATGATCGACATCTTTCTCAGTAGTAAATCGACCAATGCTGAATCGCAATGAGCTATGTGCTAATTCATCATCTCTGCCAAGTGCTCTTAATACATAACTTGGCTCTAGCGAAGCACTAGTACAGGCCGAACCTGAAGAGATAGCGATATCCTTTAGCGCCATAATTAAACTTTCACCTTCAACAAAGTTAAAGCTCATATTTAGATTATGTGGAACACGATGATCAATGTCACCATTAATGTACACTTCTTCAATATCTTTTAGCCCTTCGAGCAAACGATCACGCAACATGCGAATGCGCTCATTCTCACTGGCCATTTCTTGTTTAGCAATTCTAAATGCTTCACCCATGCCAACAATTTGATGAGTTGGCAATGTTCCAGAGCGCATGCCTCGCTCATGACCACCACCATGCATTTGCGCTTCAATTCTTACCCGCGGCTTACGACATACATACAATGCTCCAATACCTTTTGGACCATAGATTTTATGCGCAGAAAAACTCATTAGGTCTACGTTCATATCCTTAACGTCAACTTCGACTTTACCCGCACTTTGCGCTGCATCCACATGAAAAATAATTTTATTTTCACGCGCTAGTTGGCCTATTGCTTTAATATCCTGAACCACACCAATTTCATTATTCACATGCATAATTGAAATAAGCACGGTATCTTCGCGAATTGCAGCTTTAAGTTTTTCTAAATCCACAAGGCCATTTGCTTCAGGCTCAAGATAAGTGACTTCAAATCCTTCACGTTCTAATTGGCGACATGTATCTAAAACGGCCTTATGTTCGGTCTTTAGCGTAATTATGTGTTTACCATTTTTACTATAAAAATGTGCGGCACCCTTAATCGCCAAGTTGTCTGACTCAGTCGCTCCGCTTGTCCATATAATTTCTTTGGGATCAGCATTTATCAGATCAGCCACATTAGCTCGTGCTTGCTCAACAGCCTGTTCAGCTTTCCAGCCAAATTCATGACTACGTGATGCCGGGTTACCGAAATTACCTTCATTGGTTAAACATTCCATCATGGCAGTGGCAACACGTGGGTCAACCGGTGTAGTCGCACTGTAGTCTAGATAGATTGGTAGTTTTAACTCACTCACTGATTGTTTCCTTTAATCAAAAATACTAATTAAGCAGTTTATTACGCATTCTCATGCGCAGTCTGAAAATCTACTCGCTGTTCAGCATTCAACATACGATCCTGACGCTCAGCAACTTCAACAACACGTTCCTTATTGATAGCATCTTCCAAAGTAATGCTAGATAAAAATACGTGTATTTGTGAACTCAGATCTTCCCATAATTCGTGGGTCAGACAACGTTGCTGATTCTGACAATCGGCATTACCACCACAGCGCGTTGCATCAACCGTTTCATCTACTGCAGTAATAATATCTGCTATAGCAATCTGATTTGCTGCACGCGAAAGCTTGTAACCGCCACCGGGGCCACGTGTACTCGCGACTAAATCGCGACGACGCATGCGGCCGAATAGTTGCTCTAAATAAGAAAGCGAGATACCTTGTCGTTCAGATATATCGCTCAGCGACACTGGACCACTCTTTTGGTGGATAGCGACGTCAAACATGGCCGTCACTGCGTATCTACCTTTAGTACTGAGTTTCATATTTAATCACCCGTTGCTTGATGGTTGAAATCATACCAATACCCGACTATTTTAATCAAGTATAGCTAACGGGCTAGATGTACTGGCACTGGCCTATCACAGTTTGTTATGTATCTATATAACTTACTGCTTTAAAACGTTTTTTAAAATTCCACGCAGAATATTGACTTCGGCACTACTGAGCTGTGCACGATCAAACAAACGCCTTACTTTTCTCTGCAGAGGCAGTGGATTTTGTTCATCAAGAAACTCAATCTTAAGCAAAGCTTGCCATAAGTGTTGGTAGAAACCCTCTCTCTCAGCAGCCGGCGCCAGTGAATCGATACCTGTTGGCTCCTCTGTAATGATGGAATCAGTCTGATTATGGGCCGCATATAATTCATAACAGAGGATTTGGATTGCCGCTGCAATATTTAATGAGCCGTATTCTGGATTTGACGGAATAGTGCAAACAACATTACATAAATCAATTTCCTCATTGCTTAGGCCATTGCGTTCACGCCCAAACACCCAAGCTATGTTTGATGTTCTGTATTCGGTCAACATATATTGGATTAATTGTTTAGGCATCATCACTGGTGCCGATAATCTCCTGCTACGCGCAGTTATACCTACGACTATTTGGCAATCACTGATAGCTTGCGTTAAAGATGAATACACTTGTGCTTGCTCGAGTACATCGGCAGCACCAGATGAGCGCGCAAAAGCAACTGGGTCAGGATAAGATTTTGGTTGCACTAACGCGAGCTGATGCAAACACATAGTTTTCATTGCACGCGCAGCAGCACCAATATTCCCAGGATGAGATGTTTCCACCATGATGACTCGTGGTTGAATTATTTTGTCGGATATATTGTTCATGGATTAGATTATTAAGCTTACAAATTCACTCGTGTCTGCTACTCTTTGCCGCCAATTCAAACTGCTTAGATTTACACCATGAAACCTGCATTAAATATTGCAGTCAGTGCTGCACGTGCGGCTGGGCAAGTTATTTTGCGCAATATGAACCGCTTGCCCGATATCAAAATCCATACCAAGGGCAGCAATGACTTTGTCAGCGAAGTTGATCATCAGGCAGAACAGTCAATTATTTCTATTATTCAAAAAGCATACCCTAGTCACGCCATTCTTGCTGAAGAATCCGGACAACATAAAGGCGATGAATGTCAGTGGATCATAGATCCATTAGATGGCACGACGAATTACTTACATGGCGTACCGCAATTCTCAGTCTCGATTGCCATGCAGGAGAGTAACAAACTACAGCTAGGCGTGGTTTACGATCCTTTAAAAGAAGAGTTATTTTGTGCTACCCGTGGCGATGGCGCGACATTAAATAACCGCCGCATCAGAGTTAGTAAGCAACGAGATATCGCGGGGAGTTTAATTGGCACAGGCTTGCCTTACCGTGCAGATCAAGAATTAGATATTTACTTGGCTACACTCAGAGCCCTATTACAAAAAACTTCGGGCATTCGTCGCGCTGGCTCTGCCGCGTTAGACTTGGCTTATGTTGCTGCCGGCAGATTTGATGGCTTCTGGGAATTTGGCCTAAATACCTGGGACATTGCTGCTGGAGTTATCCTGGTGCAGGAAGCAGGAGGATTGGTCAGCGACATGGAAGGAGGGCATAAATTTATGCAATCTGGCAATGTAGTGGCAGCCAACACGCAGCTTTACAAAAATCTTATTACCGAACTCAATAGTGCAATAAAGTCAGTCTAGTCAGAGCTACTTTAAGCCCTTCTATTTAAGGCATTTCATCCAATTCAGTAGTATCTTTCTGCTCCTGCATCAAATCCTTCGACGTCACGTTTAGCACAACTAACATTGAGCTTGCGATATAGATAGAAGAATAGGTGCCCACGATTACACCTACAATAAGCGCCAATGCAAATGAGTGGATAACTTCACCACCTATAAAGAACAATGCAAAGAGCACTAATAAAGTCGTCAAAGATGTCACTAATGTACGCGAGAGTGTTTGGTTAATTGAACCGTTAATGACTTCTAGTGGAGTAACCTTGCGCATACGTCTAAAGTTTTCACGTATGCGGTCAAATACAACAATGGTGTCATTCAAGCTATAACCAATCACTGCCAATACTGCGGC
>JANQKJ010000057.1 GCA_028281205.1 Gammaproteobacteria bacterium | reverse complement strand
CCAAGTTATCCCGGTCGAAAACGGGGAAATAACAGCCCGCCTCTACTGGCCAATAAATTTGGCCAGTGAAAAACCAGGTTTAATTGTGCATTATCATGGAGGGGGCTGGACTCTGGCTGATCTCGAAACACACGACTCCATTTGTCGTTACTACTCCAATCAGGCAGCTGCCGTTGTGATGAGTGTCGGTTATAGGTTAGCTCCCGAATTCAAATTTCCAATCGGCGTTGAGGATTGTTATACGGCATTATGTTGGGCGATTGAAAACGCAAAATCGTTGATTATCGATCCAGAACGAATCGCTGTTACTGGTGATAGTGCGGGAGGTAATCTCGCCGCTGTAATGTGTATACTCAGTTCTCAACGACAAGGACCCAAGATCAAATATCAGGCCTTGGCTTACCCGAGCGTCGACTCAACTCCAGAAGATAAAGAAAAATACCCCTCCATGCAACGGTATGGGGGCGGAGACTATTTTATTACACTCAGTGACATGGAATGGATAAAGCAGAATTATTTTAATGAGGAAACGGATTCCTATAGTCCACTAGTATCACCTATTCTGGCAGACGAATTGGGGGATTTGCCTCCTGCTTTAATTATTACAGCAGGATATGATCCCCTGCATGATCAGGGCAAAGCTTATGCAGACAAGCTGGCAAGTGCCGGAGTAAATGTAGAGTATTATTGTTATGAAGACAGTATCCATGGTCTTTTGACTTTTGCCGGAATACTGGTTTCGGGGAGAGAGGCGTTGGAACTTATTGCGAGCAAAATTAAATGCAATATTTACACTTGAATTATGCGGTACAAATAAGAGCAGACTTATTTTATCAATGAATAAGCAGGAAATGCACCACCATTATGTGGGTGAGCGCGCGATCCCTATTCCTAAAAATTTTTCACTCCGAGAAAACCAATATATTTTCCATGGTAATCGTTTTATTATTTATGAAATGACTTTTAACATAGAACTAATATTTTAAAAATCAATAAGATATGCACTTCATAATTGAATCCACGACACCTAATCAGGTATTTTTAGGCATCAAACCATCCGTTGCACTAATCAGTTGAATTCGCGATTACAATCAATAAGCAATATTTATGCTTATTGAATTCAAAATCCGTTCTGTAAGGAGTGTCGATTCGATTCCGACGACCCTCACCACTTGTTATTGAACCTTCTCTAAAGTTAATTAGGTTACTTCGTAATTGATTGTTCCAAATATTCGGAAGGAGTGAAAATTTTAATCTCTCTGAATGGATGTAACTCTGTCAAATCTGGATCACCGGTAATAATGTAACCCGCTTCAGCTTCAACTGCACATTCTAATATCATTCTGTCGTCCAAATCTGATATCTCGACTCTTAGTTTCGTGGTAGTGGCTATTATATTGCAAGTGCGGTGTAACTCTTCAATGATCTGAACGCATTGCTCGGCTGTGAACCCGAATTTAGGACGTTGTAATACGTCTCTCAATTCATCCAATATGTCTATTGATAATGTACAATCGATTTGGCCGGATATGATTTGACTGAGGATGTCTCTAGGTTTGCCTCCAAACAAAATAGCAGAAACCAGAACATTGGTGTCCAGAACTACATGGCGGCGATCCATCAAGTAGTTGATTTCCTACGGCGGTAAGTTCTGATCTCTTGCATAATGTCTTTTTCTTTCAACTTGTTCTTTTTAGCCTGTCGATCACCATGAGCGAAAATCATCTCCCAGCGCCCCTTACGCTCTATA
>JANQKJ010000042.1 GCA_028281205.1 Gammaproteobacteria bacterium | reverse complement strand
TTCTTGCGTAGTAACGATTACGCCGGCGGAATCATTATGTGTACCGCAGCCAGTGAAGTTGTGGATTGCATTGTAGGACTAGAAGTAGGTGCGGATGATTATATTACAAAACCATTTGAGCCACGCGAGTTATTTGCGCGTGTAAAAAGTTTATCCCGTAGATTGAATGCTAACGTCACATCTGAAAATACTTCAACTGAGAAAATTATGTTTGGTGACTGTTGCTTGGACCTAAATTCACAACAATTAACTAATAAAAATGGCGAAGAAGTTTCTATCACAAGCATGGAGTTTGATCTTCTTAAGGCATTTGCGGAAAACCCCAACAAAGTTCTCAATCGTGACCGCTTATTAAATTTAGCTCATGACAAAGATTGGGATCCCTATGATCGAAGCATAGATATAAGAATTACGCGCTTGCGAAAAAAGATAGAATCAGATCCATCCAAACCGCAAATTATAAAAACTGTACGTGGCGCCGGATATAAATTTGTAACTTCTACTTAGAGTATTGCATTTTACCTACTGCTGGGAGCACAAATGTAAATACAGTACCAACCCCTAATTCACTCTCTAAAGTGATACTTCCGCCCATAATGTCACATAAGCGTCGGCATATAGCCAAACCAAGACCGGTACCACCAAAGTTTCTAGTAGTTGAACTATCTGCTTGCGTAAACTCATCGAACAATTTTTCTGTTTGATCCAGCTTCATCCCAATACCAGTATCTTTAACCTTAAATTCATACCAATCTGTTAGTTCAATTTCGACACTTTGAACAGATAAAGTAATTTCACCATTACTAGTAAACTTACAAGCATTGCTTATTAGATTTAGAATAATCTGACGTAAACGTGTTGGGTCAGCGAATATGCTTCCTATATTATCAGGACAAACAATAGAAAATTTATTTTTATTCTGCTCTACTAATGGTTTTGACGTAAAGCTAATATCATCAAGAAACTCTATTATCTGGATATGCTCAGGTATCAAATCCATTTTCCCTGCCTCGATTTTTGACAAATCGAGAATTTCATTAATAAGACTAAGCAAATGTTTACCAGCCCTTGAAACTCTAGTTAATGGTTCAATATAGTCATCCTCTTTTTTCTCTTGTACCTCTTCTAATAGCATTTCACTAATGCCTATTACTGCGTTCAATGGAGTGCGTAGTTCATGACTCATAGTGGCAAGAAATTGACTTTTAGTATGTGTTGCTGCTTCTGCCTGTGAACGAGCCATCTCTAACTCATCAATATGATTACGTTCTTGCTCAATCATATTGTTGTATTCATCTACAACGCGACCTAACTCATCTTTTGATGTCAATTTTACCATTGGTCGCATTTGGCCAGGTTTAGTCTCTCGAATTGAATCTAGTAATTTGGCCAGAGGATTATTTACAATCATTGAAAGCGCAATAAAGGCAGCCACTGAAGCAGCAAACAAAGTTAATATAATTAATATTGCTGCAAGTTGTACATCACGGTAAAGTGTTTCATAAATCTTATCTTTACTATAAAAAATTTTAAGTATCCCAACATGCTGATCATGCAAAGTTAAGTCACCAGTGTGACATTGTTCGTCGCCATATACCTCGGCGCAATTGCTTACCGGCCAGCTGTCAACATAATTACCATTTGGCTCAAGCACTTCCGCACAAACAACTTCTGGATGCGAGAGAATTGTTTTTAGACTCTTTTTTACGTTTTCATTATTGAAAGTCCAGAGCGGTTCAGATACGGCGTTGGCATGCAATTGAGAAATTAGTAGTATTTTATTATCTAAACTTTCATTTAAATCATGATTTTTTAAGTAGATATAAAATGTTAGAAATAGAGCTGCAGTTAGTGCAATCGTTGGAATGAGAATAGCAAAAAATTTAGTTGTAACACTGTTTAACCGATTTAACATAACTGTATACTTCTATTTATTCTAATGACCTGCTATGCCAAATCGATCCCTTAGATCATTTATAAATGGAGCATTTTGATATAACCAGATATTGAACTCATCGATGATCTCTGGATATTGAATAGAAGAAAAATAGTAATAATCTGTTGTATAAGGCAATGAAGGATCAAACTTTAGTGCATCTTGATTCTTGTACTTGGTTCTTAAAATGTACTTCATTACGTCGAGATTAGCATAAGCACCTTCGATTCTTTGTGTTAATACCTGTTTGACCAATAATTCAGAATTGTCGTTTTCTGCTAAAATCATATGCCCTTTCTCAACACGACCCATCCATTGTGGTGCAGTAAAACCCCGAATTGTGCCTAGAATTTTAATCTGACTAGCTGATTTTTTACCTACATTTTCAGGCAGCACCATTACACCATCAGTACTTGGCAAAACTGGGTTGCTATAAATCACACCTTTGCCTTGCTTTAAAACAATAGACCAAAAAGCGTTGTCAGGATATTTAAAATCGACTTCATTATCTACAAAAGATTGAAATAAACGAGCAACAGGCAGTGCACGAAATTCGTACTTATATCCTTTACTGGTAAAGAACGCGTCAAGGATTTGCTTGCCAATTCCAATGTATTGGCCATTTTCGTAGGAATAGTGAGGAAAGTATTGATTATCTTCAACACCAATAACATAAGTTATTTGATCCATGGAGTGGACAGGCGTAATTAGAAAAATACTAATTAGCCATAAAATTACATTATGTCGCGTCATTACTCTCATCAATATACTCTTACAAAAATGTTATAATTTAACTTTTATACTAATCTAAAACCATTAAAGACCTGTTGCTTTCAATCAAATTTAGCTCAGTTATACCAATACCATTACGCTCTTTCTCAAGTATCAAGCCTACTTTATTGATAACCACGACCTTTTAGCTCTCACACCGTATCGAATGAACTATTTTTACTTTTACGTAAAAATATATTCTTGTTGTAGTAATAATCTAACTGGTCCTCTATTGTAGTTTTTAACCAAATTAAATTGTCATCGACTACATCTCTAAGCACAAAGAAATTTTTCATACGGCGTAGAAAGTTAAATCTAGAGTTATCTAATATCAACTCTATATCTACCCATGTTTTGAAATTGTTACTTTTGATATTGTAGATGATAGATTTAATATTATTACTTATAGCTAGGTCCTGATATCTGTATAGCTCCAATTCTCCAGGGTGTTTTGCATCCCAAGCTATGGTTTTTCCATTAATTTCATAGCTAGGCTTTATTTTGGTGCATTCAATGTCTTTTTTGCAGACAATGTGCCTAAAATATTTATAATTGCAGTTAGTCAAAACATCCCAAATATATTGATTATCTGCTTTTATGGATATTCTTCTGCGAAATGTATAGCTCATCATTTTCTCCTCATATTGTTTAAATAAGCCCGCCTTATTTGGCACCCTCATCACTTTATCTGTGAGATACACAATATGCTCAGTCTATGTCTATACTATTTCTAGACTAGTCTTTGTTGTTTCTTTTGTTTCTGCTACTAAAAAATATGACTATCATTGCCAAAGTAATACATGTTGTTCTTACGAATGTAAGACAACAGAAATGAAAATTAACTTAATATATGAGTTTAAGTGTATGGATTAGGTTATATTTATTAGACTATCTAGCACATTGACTAATATAAGGCATTTCGTTCAGCAACTAACGACCCTTCATTTATTTGGTTATTTGGATGAAGAATAACCTTTTCACCTTCACCTATTCCTGCGATCACTTGCGCTTCAAAAGCATTCATTTTACCTACTTGAATCTTCTTCGTTACCGCACGCTCATTTTCTATCACAAATAATGACCATTCACCGTCCACTCTAAACAATGAGGTAACAGGTACTTTTAATATGTTCTCATCTTGCCATAAGATTACCTTAGCCTCGACTTGGTAACCATGACCTAAAGATTGTAGTTTTTCCTTAGCATCAGTAAAGTCAATAATTACATCTACTCGTTGCTCTTCTATCCCTAATGAAGATACTTTTGTATACCCAAAAGGCTCCACTTTTTTAACAATACCTTGAAGATTAGTTTCACCCCCCCATTCTTGAATTACTACTTGTTGGCCAGGTCTAATTTGAACCGCATCAATTGATATAAAATCTACAACAATTTCTAAATCATTGGTATCACCAATTTCAACAAGCACATCGCCCGGTTGAATTATCCCTTCACTCTCATGCAGGATGCGTAAAATTTTCCCCGTACTTGGCGAATAAATCGGCAAACAATCACATTGTTCTTCAGAGTCTGCAATATTAATAGGGGTTACCAAACGTGCTTCTGCTTGCACCAATTCAGATTTACGTGCATTGATAGTAGCAATAGCGGTTTCAACTGATGCATATTTTATTTTATAATCTTTTCTTGCCTGATCATATTCACGCTGAGCCACTAACTTACGATCTACTAATCTTTTAGTGCGTTCTAATTCAGACAATGCAAATTCCAACTCTGATTCAGCCTCCCTTAATAGAGCTTCCGCTAGTGAGAGCTGTGCTTTTGCAGCTTCTACCGCAGCTTTTGCTTCTTCTTCAGTACGTATATCAAGAAAAGTCGGATCACTCGGCTCAATTTCAGCAATAACAGTTTCCCCCGCCTTTACATCATCGCCCACTTCTACATCCAATCTCAAAACACGCCCCATCAGTGGTGAGGAAAGTTCATATATATCACGCACACGTGTTTCACCCTCCTCAGTAATTGAGACTTGTAGTGAACCTACTTCTACATATGCTGCATCAATAAGGTATGCCTGCTCTCTAAAAGAGTAATATAAACCTGCTATTAAAATAGCAAATGCTATTAACCAAAAAATATACCTGCGCATTCTTATACTCATACTCACTACTCTCTAGTTTTTAGTACTTCTAATAGATTAAGACGACTTATTTTTGATTGTACAATCGTGGCTGAAATCACTGCTGCAACAATAATAATACTCATAGAGACACCATAACTATCAGGAAATATTATTACTGGAATGCGATATAACTCATTTTCCATCAACGTAATAATTAACCATGCCAATCCAAATCCAATCAAACAACCTAAAGGTAAACTGACAAGGACAAATAAAGCTATCTCGCCAAGCAAAATATAAGATATTTCCATATTTGAAAAACCGAGAACACGCAATGTTGCCAGTTCACGCCCTCGTTCAGAAAGTGCAATTCGAGTACTGTTATAAACCAATCCAAAAGCTAGCGCACAGGCAAACATAGTGAAAAACGAAACATAAATTAAAATAGTTTCTGCCATTGTCTCTTCAAATGTTTTAATGGCACCCTCTTTTACCATTACCGCAGAAACATAGGGTGTTTCTTTTAATTCACGAAATAAATTTCCACGCTGATTATCGTCAACCAACATATTCACAACATCTATTTGCTGCGGCTCTTTCATAATTCGATTTAGTGTATCAAGCTCAATATATGCTGGCATACCAATAAACGTGTCTATAATATCTATCACGGGCAAAAACACTGTTGAACGACGACCTTCCAGAAACTTAATTTCAATATTATCTCCACGTGATACTTGCAACTTATTTGCAAGGGCACTTGCTAATACTACACCACCATCTTGGATATCAATTAAGCCTCTTTGGTTATCATGCACTGGAGTTAAAGTTGCCTTTTTTGCTATGCCACTGATAGATCCGCGATGAAATAAATAGCCCGAACGAAATTCTGCACTAATAAAACGTGCTGGTTCTGCCCGCATAATTCCTGGAAGATGTTTAACCTCATTAATTACCGAGTCATCCTTGGATTCTGAAAGCACAATGGCCACATCCTGACGTTGCGCATCGTAAAAATATGTACTAATAATTGATTTAATCGAATCCGACCATTGAAAAGACATAACCAGCACTGCAACAGACATAGCGATCCCCAAACTAGTTAATGCTGAGCGCAATGGCCAGCGACCAATCTGCCGAAGGATTATTCGTGTTGGCTGATCTAGCTTGGAAAGTAATAAATTTTTTGTACTTATGCGCTTTTTAAAAACAGGTGGTGCTGGTGGGCGCATGGCTTCAGCAGGTGGTAATGCACTTGCATTTTGCACTGCTCGACTCGTGCCAACAATTGCCGCTATAAACGTGATAGATGCACTGATGGCAAAAGTAGATGCACTTGGCTGAAAATATAAAAAAGGAAACTTAAAAAAAGCCGCATATAATTCAGTATTAATTTTTCCCAACCACAAGCCCACCCCCCAGCCTAGAAGTATGCCGATAGAAGTAATAATAACTACCATAAATAAATAATGTAGCCCAACTCTAAATCCACTGTAGCCAAACGCTTTAAGCAATCCTATTTCACTGCGTTCTATTGAAATAAGGCGTGCTAGCACCATCTGAGTAAGAAATGCTGCAACTAATATAAAAATAACTGGCAATATTCCAGCTATGTTTTTTATTTGTTTAAATTCATTCTCCAAAAACCAGTTTGATATTTGATCCTCACGTGCAATCGC
>JANQKJ010000325.1 GCA_028281205.1 Gammaproteobacteria bacterium | reverse complement strand
TAATGCATTTATAACCGATTCGTTAGCCTGTGGAAATTGGATGGTGTTTAACTCATTTAGACTTATCCAACGTAATTGTTGATCTTCACATGCTTGTATCTCACCCGAGAAATTAGGCACTTTAAAAAATTGAAAATGAAGACAGCGATCTTGATATTCATGTTGTATCTCAATCAATTTAACTGCAGCATTAACAGTAATCCCAACTTCTTCAGACAATTCTCTACGCAAAGCTAACTTAAAAGATTCACCTGCTTCGACTTTGCCACCCGGAAATTCCCAATACCCAGGTAGGTGTTGATTACTATTTCTTTTAGATATAAGTATTTGCTGATGCCGATTTAAAACAATCCCAACTGCAATTGATTGTACTTGCATTGTTGACTAGCCTATCAGCTACGATAGTCAGCATTTATTGTGATGTATTCATGAGTTAGATCTGTCGTCCAAACCAAGTGTTGGGCAGATCCTTGGTGCAGCTGAATAAGCACTTCAATCTCATCATGCAGCATTGCTTGCTTGCCTATTTCTTCTGAATATGTCTCTGAGAGTTCTCCCATACTCATCACTTCTACATTATTAATATATAAACTGGCTTGGGTTAAATCTAATCCTTCATCGTCGCATTTACCTGCAGCAGCCATAATTCGCCCCCAGTTAGGGTCGCTGGCCGAAAGCGCAGTCTTTACCAAAGGAGAATTGGCCACAGAGTAAGCGACTTTTTTTGCCTGTTCAAGATTACGTGCAGACTCTACTTTCACCTCAACAAATTTAGATGCTCCTTCACCATCGCGTACAATTGCTTGCGCAAGTAATTGCATAACACGATTTAGTGCATCACAAAATTGCTTTTGTTGATTCGCACTTAGCGAGCCATAATCGAGCCGTGATTGACCCGTAGCAATGAGCGCACAGGAATCATTTGTCGAAGTGTCACTGTCTACCGTAATGGCATTAAATGAAAGATCAACGGCTGCAGTTAACATACTTTGTAGCTCTTGCTTTTCTATCATTAGGTCTGTTGCGATATAGGCAAGCATAGTGGCCATATTTGGTTGGATCATACCCGAGCCTTTGCTAATACCGGTAATATGAATATCTTGCTTATTAACTGTTATTTTTTTGCTAAACGCTTTGGGGACAGTATCGGTCGTCATAATTGCTTTCGCTGCCGACAACCAGTTTTGCTCGCATAATTCGCTCTTTAGTTTGGGTAATTGCTGCTTAATCTTATCCGCGTCAAGAACCTCACCAATGACTCCAGTCGAGAATGGCAGCACTTCATTAGGCTGAACACCCATTTGTTGAGAAACAGATTGTGTTGTCGCCATAGCAGCATCCATACCTGGTTGACCTGTGCCGGCATTGGCATTACCAGCATTAATAATTAAGCATTTCGGTGATGCTTGACTTAAATGCTCCTTAGACAGGTAAACAGGTGCTGCGCAAAATTTATTTTTAGTAAATACAGCAGCTGTTTCAGACTGTGCATCAAGTTGTATAAGCACGAGATCATCGCGCCCTTGATAACGAATGCCAGCACTTGCCGACGCAAGCTTTACTCCACTAATAGGATAAACTTCAGTTGGTTCAACAAGATTTACCGCCATAACATAAAATAGTTATTAAGATAATTTCCCATGGCAATGTTTAAACTTCTTACCCGATCCACACGGACAAGGTTCATTTCTACCCACTTTTTTATCCGTCCTTCTGACTTGATCTGGTTTAGGTATATCTAATGCAGGCCTTGCTGGCTGTTGATCCGATGTCTCCAGCTCACCTGGATGCAATACATCTGCTGCTTGTTCATGCTGCATTTGTAACTTGCTTGGCTCAGGCGCTTTAGTTCCGGCAAGCGGTGTCACTTCTTCGGGGGATTCAAATTTCACATGACATAGAAATGCAATTGTATCTTGTTTGATTTCCTCTAACATTTGCTGAAACATTTCAAATGCTTCTCGCTTATATTCCTGCTTGGGATTTTTTTGTGCGTAACCCCTCAGACCAATACTTTGGCGTAAATAGTCCATCGCTGCCAGGTGTTCTTTCCATTTGGAATCGAGCACTTGCAACATGACGTCTTTTTGTAACTTATGCATCATCTCAACACCAAGCAACTGCTGCTTCTCTTGCAAAAGACTGTTCACTGCAGAGTGAATACGTTCACGCAAAGGCTCTTCATATAACTTATCATCTTTGTCCAGCCAGTCCTGAATAGGCAATTCAACATTCACTTCCTTGTTTAACGCTTTAGTCAAACCCTCTACATCCCATTGCTCTTCCATACTATTCGGTGGAATAAATGTATCAATAATATTTGTCACCACATCAAAACGAATATCTTCAATATTTTCAGAAATATCGTCCACACTCATGAGTTCGCTACGTTGCTCATAAATCACTTTACGCTGATCATTGGCAACATCGTCATACTCAAGGAGGTTTTTACGAATATCAAAGTTATGTGATTCAACTTTACGCTGGGCATTCTCAATTGCTTTTGACACCCATGGATGTTCAATAGATTCACCCTCCTCCATGCCTAACTTTTGCATTAGTGTTCTCACACGATCAGATGCAAAGATACGCATTAAGTTATCTTCTAAAGATAAGTAGAAGCGAGTAGATCCAGGGTCTCCTTGTCTACCTGAACGACCACGTAGCTGATTATCTATGCGGCGTGACTCGTGTCTTTCTGTGCCAATAATATGCAAGCCCCCCGCATCAAGTACCGCATCATGCTGCTTTTGCCAGTTAGCTTTTGTTTCATCTACTTTTGCTGACTGAGGGTCTTCACCC
>JANQKJ010000303.1 GCA_028281205.1 Gammaproteobacteria bacterium | reverse complement strand
ACCCATGAGCAAAGCAATCAGGCAAGCTTAGTAGGCACAGCTTCATATATTGCGCCAGAACTAGTTCATGGTGCATCACCCAATACCCAAACAGACCTTTATTCCTTGTCAGTTCTTATATATGAAATGGTTTTAGGTAGATTACCTTACCCTGGAGAAGATGCGCATGCAGTATTGTTTAAAATAATTAATGAACAGCCGCAAGTCATTGATGAGGATATTCCGCAAACAGTTAAAAAGTTTTTATTCAGGGCTTTAAGTAAAGATCCTAAAGATCGCATAGGCTCATGTGCGGAATTTGAAGAACAGTTAAATTCACTACAAGCTGAATTAGATAACACGAATTATGACACTGTGCTTGATACAGAGCAGTTGCAACAGATGCAGGTTTTTGAGGGTTGTTCTTCTGAAATACTACATGAATTAGCTGCATGTTTGGTGTTTGAAAAATCACAAGCAGGAGAACTGTTGTTCAGTGAAAATCTACTCGACGAGTATATATGTTTAGTACAAGGCAAAGCATTGTTAGTTGCTGCTAATGAGCATATTATAGTTCCAGAGGGTCAGTGGCTGACTGAGAAAACGTTACAACAATCTCTAGGTTCCTATACTTGCAAGTCACTAACAGACTCGTTGTTACTGCGTGTTTCTAAATCCAATCTGCTAGAAAGTTCGCACGCCACTCAGGCATTCTTCTTTGGGTTTATACTGGATCGTATATTTATACAATAGGTTAAAATGAATCTTCCATTATTTCCATTAAATTCAGTAATTTTTCCTGGGGGTATTTTACCGCTTAGAATTTTTGAACCACGTTATCTTGATATGGTAAGAGATTGTGTGCGTGAGCAAACTGAGTTTGTGGTTTGTTTGATTAAAGATGGAAGTGAAGTGGGTGCTGCTAAACATAGCAAGATCGGTACTGCGTGCCAGATTATTGATTGGGAAACATTGCCAGATGGTTTATTGGGTATTACTGCGCAAGGGCAAAGAAGAGCAGAAATAAAAAATACCCAAGTGCAGTCTAATCAATTACTGCTTGGAGACGTAGAATATTTAAGCGAGTTTGAAGATGAATCTTTGCCGGCAAAATTTGATGAATGGGCGCATCTGATTTCCATTATCATCAAAGAGCTTGGTAAACCCTTTGATGAGCAAGCTCAAGAGTTAGCCAGTGCTCACTGGGTGAGTGCCAGACTAACTGAGTTTTTGCCATTTGAATTAGAACAAAAACAACGTATTCTAGAGATTGATCATCCATTAGTAAGATTAGAACACTTACAGGATGTGCTAAAAGATATAGAGTATTACTATTCTCAAGGAAATTTAAATAATTAGGAGATATTATGGCTACACTGGAGCTAAATTCTGATAATTTCAATGCAACGATTCAGGGAAACGATATTGTAATTATCGACTTCTGGGCAGAATGGTGTGGTCCATGCAAATCATTTGCACCAACATTTGATCGCGCATCGGAGAATCATCAAGACATAACTTTCGCTAAAGTTAATACTGAAGAGCAAACAGAGCTTGCGCAAGCCTGCCAAATACGCTCTATTCCAACATTGATGATATTCCGGCAGCAAATTTTGTTGTTCAATCAGGCTGGTGCACTGGCGCCTGCACAGTTAGAAGATGTGATTGACAAAGTTAAAGAGTTAGATATGGATCAGGTGCGGGCATCAATGGAAGAAGAGCAAAAACAAGAAAATTAATGTCAGGATTAGTAGCTTAAATATTTTAGTAAGTCATAAAAGTGCCAGCGACATATACTTTTAAATATATTATCCAACTGGCGCTTCAACATCGCCGCACACTAATATTTGCCAATGTAATTGCAGTATTTGCAGTTATCGCTAGTGTGCCTATCCCCTTATTGATTCCACTATTAGTGGATGAAGTATTGCTCGATCAACCTGGTAAAGTAGTTGCTGCCTTTAGTTGGTTAATACCAGGAGAAACTCATTCACCAATATTGTATATCGCGGGTGTGTTGCTATTTACGATTGTCTTACGCGTGATTTCTGTTGGTCTCAATCTCTGGCAGACAAAAAAGTTTGTTGCTGTTTCCAAAGATGTAATTTACAAAATTCGTTCCCAATTGCTGGGACGGCTGCAGTCTATCACTATGTCGGAGTATGAAACAGTAGGGAGTGGTACGGTTTCTTCGCTATTTGTTACCGATCTAAATACTATTGATACGTTTGCGGGTGAGACAGTCAGTAAAGTAATTGTATCGCTATTAACAATTATAGGAGTCGCGATTATTCTGCTTTGGCTGCATTGGCAGCTTGCTCTGTTTATCCTACTTATGAATCCAGTAGTGATTTATTTCACTATGGTGATGGGTAAACGGGTTAAGCATTTAAAAAAGAAAGAGAACAAAGCATTTGAAGTCTTTCAGCAGGCATTAACTGAAACACTTGATGGCATACAGCAAATTAGGGCCAGTAACCGTGAAAATTTTTATATGTCACGGGTGGATATACTGGC
>JANQKJ010000294.1 GCA_028281205.1 Gammaproteobacteria bacterium | reverse complement strand
TCAGTAGTTAATAAATTAGCTGCTGCTTCATGATAACAGAAAGGCATGAACACTTGGCCTTGTCGTAGGCCATGGTCAACACGTGCATAGCATTCAACGCTGCCGCGACGGGAAGTTAAACGAATCAAGCTATTTGGTTGTAAGCCTAACTTTTCCAGGTCTTTAGGGTTGATCGAAGCGACAGGTACAGGTTCAATAGCATCTAACATGGATGCATGTCTTGTCATTGCTCCAGTATGCCAATGTTCAAGCTGGCGACCAGTTATTAATACAAAGCTATATTCATTATCAGGTAGCTCATCGGCATTGGTAAATTTGGCAGGAACAAGTTTGCCTTTACCACTTGCAGTCGGGAAATCATCAATAAAGATAATGCCCTGTCCTGGGTCTTCCGGTGTATCGCAAGGGTAGGTGACTGAATGATCGCGTTCTAAACGCTCCCAAGACATGCCTTTAATTGAATCCATGCCTAAACGCATTTCTGCAAACACCTCGCTAGGGCCAGAATAATTCCAATTGCAGCCTAAGCGTTTTGCTATTTCTTGAATAATCCACAAGTCTTGCTTAGCTTCACCTGGTGGATTAACTGCTTGACGTCCCAGTTGAACTCGGCGATCAGTATTAGTAAAAGAGCCATCTTTTTCAGGGAATGCAGATGCAGGAAGAATGACGTCTGCAAATAAGGCAGTTTCGGTCATGAAAATATCTTGTACAACTAAATGCTTGAGTGAAGCTAATGCCTTACGTGCATGATTTAAATTAGGATCTGACATCGCCGGATTTTCACCTTCAATGTACATACCCAAAATTTTGCCATCAGTAATTTCATCCATAATCTCAACAACGGTTAAGCCTGGATTAGGATCCAACTGAGTATCCCAGAGTTTTTCAAATCTAGCTTGCGCATCCGGGTTATCCACGCGTTGGTAATCAGGGAACACCATCGGAATAAGTCCAACATCGGAAGCACCTTGAACATTATTTTGTCCACGTAGTGGATGCAGTCCTGAGCCTGGTTTACCAATTTGGCCAGTGATTAATGAAAGTGCGATTAAGCAACGCGCGTTATCGGTGCCGTGAATATGCTGAGCTACACCCATGCCCCAGAAAATAATAGAAGCTTTGAATGATGCATAGATGCGTGCCACTTCATGCAATGTTTCGGCAGGAATGCCGCAGATTTTTTCCATTTCTTCTGGTGAGAAATCTTTTAAGTGTTCCTCGAGTTCAGCATAACCTTCAGTTCGATCAGCGATGAACTCTTTGTCGACTAAACCTTGTTTAACAATAGAATGCATTATTGCATTCAACATGGCCACATCAGTATCGGGTTTGAATTGTAAGAAATAGTCAGCGTGACGGGCAATCTCGGTACCACGTGGATCCATAACAATTAGCTTCTTACCTGCACGAGCTGCATTTTTAATGAAAGTTGCAGCAACAGGATGGTTTGTAGTTGGGTTGGAACCAATAATTACAATGACTTCAGCGTCTTCGACTTCAGCGACTTGGTTGGAAACGGCGCCAGAGCCTAGACCTTCAAGCAAAGCTACTACTGAGGATGCATGGCACAAACGCGTACAGTGGTCTACATTATTTGTTCCAAAGCCAGTGCGTACTAATTTTTGGAATAAGTAAGCTTCTTCATTAGAACCTTTTGCAGAACCAAAGCCAGCAAGAGCATTACCACCAAGGTCATCACGAATATCACGTAAACCTTTGGCAGCAAACTCTAATGCTTCATCCCAACTGACTTCTCTAAACATTGCCTTAATGTCTTGTTCAGTTAGTGTTTCAATATTTGAGACTTTAGCTGCACCTGGTTTACGGATTAAAGGTTTAGTTAAGCGGCGTTCATTATGAATATAGTCAAAACCGTAGCGTCCTTTGACACATAAGCGACTTTTGTTTGCTGGTCCATCGCGGCCTTCAACATAAATAATTTTTTCATCTTTAATATTGAATGTAAGTAAACAACCAACACCACAATAAGGGCAAGTGGATTCGACCTTTCTATCGGGTTCCTGCATGCCTAAGTCATTAGATGGCATGAGGGCGCCAGTGGGACATGCTTGCACACATTCACCACAGGCTACGCATGAGCTATCACCCATTGGATCAGCGATATCAAATACGATTTCAGAATGTGAGCCGCGGTTGGCATAACCAATTACATCGTTATTTTGTTCTTCACGGCATGCGCGTAAACAACGTGTGCATTGAATACATGCATCTAAGTTGACAGCGATAGCAGGGTGGGAAAGGTCTGCTTCTGGATTATGGCGTGATTCAAAACGGGGTAAACCAATATTAAGTTTTTGTGACCATTGATCAAGTTCACTATTTAAAGTGTATTTCTTCTCGACAATATCTGATTGCAGTAACTCCAGAACCATTTTCTGGGAGTGAAGTGCACGCTCAGTACTTGTGTTGACGACCATGCCTTCAGTTGGAGTGCGCACGCACGAAGGTTGTAGTACCCGCTCACCTTCAATTTCAACAACACACGCGCGGCAGTTTCCATCTGCGCGCATGCCGTCTGTATAACAGAGATGAGGTATTTCTACACCATTACGGCGTGCGGCTTGCAAGATAGTTTCATCTTCAAATGCGGTAATAGAATTACCATTCAGTGAGAACTCAACAGTTTTTAATTGTGTTAAATCTTTTGGATTAGCTGCCATTAGTTGTTACTCCATTTCCTTATTTGAGTTCATCTGGGAAGTAATTAATAACACATTGCATTGGGTTTGAAGCTGCTTGACCTAAGCCACAAATAGATGCATCGGACATGGTTTGGGACAGCTCTCGCATAAGCGGTTGGTCCCACTGATCTTTATCCATCAACATAACAGCTTTAGAAGTACCAACACGACAGGGCGTACATTTTCCACAGGATTCATGAGCAAAGAATTTCATCGCATTGTGTGCCAACGCTTTAGCGCTGTCTTGATTGGAGAAAATCATCACGGCTGCCGAGCCAATGAAACATCCGTATTCATTTAGTGTGTCAAAATCCATAGGAATATCGCCCATGGATGCAGGAAGAATTCCGCCCGAAGCACCTCCTGGGAAGTAGCCATAAAATTCGTGGCCATCAAGCATGCCGCCACAGTATTCGTCAATAAGTTCTTTAACGGTAATGCCCGCAGGTGCGAGATGTACACCTGGTTTTTTTACGCGTCCACTTACCGAGAATGAACGCAAACCTTTACGTCCATTGCGGCCATGAGATGTAAACCAATCAGCACCTTTTTCAATTAAATCCCTTACCCAGTAAAGTGTTTCCATGTTGTGTTCAAGAGTAGGGCGTCCAAATACGCCTACTTGGGCCACAAATGGTGGACGCAAACGTGGCATACCACGTTTGCCTTCGATTGATTCAATCATGGCAGATTCCTCACCACAAATGTATGCTCCCGCACCGCGACGCAGTTCAATATGAGGTAAATCTTGCGGAGGATTGGCTTTTAATTTTTCTAGCTCTATGGTGAGAGCTTTGCGAACACCAGCGTACTCGTCTCTTAAATATATATAAACTGAATCAGTGCCGACAACATGTGCTGCAATCAACATGCCTTCAAAAAAACGATGCGGGTCATTTTCTAAATAGTAACGATCTTTGAACGTGCCAGGTTCACCTTCGTCAATATTTACTGCCATAATTCGGGGTGCTTCTTGTCCGCCTACAATTCTCCATTTGCGACCTGCAGGGAAACCTGCTCCACCTAAGCCTCTTAAATTTGAATCTTCCAAAGTAGTAATGACATCTTCTTTGGAAAGTTCGCCACTAAATAATTTAGACAGAGTGTTATAACCACCATCTTTTTTATAGCTCTCATAGTCAATATAGTCTGGAACTACTGCATCTTTTTCATTTTTATCTACAGCAGTAACAATTTTATCTACATCTGCGTTGGCAATAGCATTAGTTCCTACAACTGCCACGGGAGCTTGTTCGCATCGGCCGACACATGGTACAGGCTGGATGCGAATTTTGCCTTCATATTTTCCTTCCAGTGTTTTGATAATATTTTGCGCATCATTTAATTCACAGCTAACTGAATCACAAACTCTAATAGTTAATTCTGGGGGTGCATGATGTCCTTCTTTGACAAGATCAAAGTGATGGTAAAAAGAGGCGACTTCATAAACTTCTGTGGTTGCAAGCTTCATGATTTTTGCAAGCGCTGTCATATGCTCGGCTGAGATATGATGGTATTTATCTTGGATTAGATGTAGATATTCAATCAGCAAGTCACGTCTAACAGGACTGTCTCCTAGTAATTCATGTACTTGTTGTAAAGCCGCAGGGGTGGCGATTCTGCCACGTTTTTCACCCCGCATTTTATTCCGTTTACGCTTAACAGCTGTATCCATAATATGCTTGAATTCCTGAGTAATTTGATTGAAACACCGGCAAGCCAACTATATTACGTGATTTCTGCGAGAATGCGTATATCATCAATTTGATAATTGGAGACTGTTTTACAGGCTTCGTAACTAACTTTGATCAAGAAGGAAGCAAATATGTCGAAATGGCGAGATATACAGCCAGAACAAACTTATGACCAAGAACAAATAGAGGCACGTCTGGCTGAAGAGTTACCGCATTGGTATTATGAGAATGGATGGATACGGCGCAAATATAAAACTAACAGTTGGAAAGGCACTTTAATGGTAGTGAATACGGTTGGCCATTTAGCTGAAGCGGCCTGGCATCATCCAGATCTGACTGTTTCTTATGCATTTGTCATAGTCAAGCTCATGAATCATGCGGCAAAAGGTGTAACTAACAAGGATTTTGCATTGGCGAAGAAAATTGAAGAGGTCATACAGTGGAATCCTGGTGAAGATGAACCCGACCTGGATGGTGTGCCTGATGACCAGCGCTTTGCATATATCAAATACGATAAAAAGTAGTTGTCGTTAAACTAGATTATTGATTGATTAACTTGCGTACTTGTTGTTCAAGTACGGCAAAAGGTGTGCGCGGTAGAATAATGCTACCAATATCACCTTGTTTATTAATCAGATACATATTCGCCACGTGGTCTACATTGTAGGTATCTGAATCAGTGTCGCCACTGAAACTGACGGTACCATTATACTGTTCTAAGACTTTGGCTATTTGTTCTTCAGTGCCAGTAAGGCCAATGATATTTTTGTTGAAGTAATTAACATAACTCTCTAATTTATCTGGAGTATCTCGCTTTGGGTCTACGCTAATAAATAGCACTTGTAGTTGCTCAGACTGATCGTTCAATGACACCATCAAACGCTGAATTTCTAATAATGTATTGGGGCATACGTCAGGGCAGTGGGTGAAACCAAAAAATATTACTCCGACTTTGCCCTGGATATCACTAAGCTTGAATGATTCCCCTGTATGCGCAGTCAGCTCAAAATCGCCACCTAGCTTACCGCTACTGGCATGAGCTGGAATCGCAATTAGAGACATAATAACGAGGGAGAAAAATGTACTTATTAATGCTGAGGTTTTGCGCATATCCTTGCTGCTCCTAAATCAACGTTGATCTTACTTAAGCTTCGACTCACCAAATTATTCCCAGTTCGCTATAGCCGTATGTTTTTGCTACCTCTCCAAACTATATAACTTAGGTGATATCTAGCCCGTTACGATCCCCTATTAAATTGTGTATTTAGAGTATCTTACGCATAGTTGATCTAGGACAACTAGTATCTTATTAGAACTTGATAGTAAGCCTAGATGCGGCATAATGTCGCACATCAAACTTGTTTACGGCCAATCCCGATGATGGGTAAGGGCTTATGCAGCACTAAGCTTTGGTCATGTTTGTAAATCTAGATTTAAGATCAGGTCTACTTAGTAATAATATGGAGTTTAAACAATGAAAGAAATGCTTCCATTTAAATGGGCAAGAGGAGCAGTAGCTTCTGCAATCGTCGGTACAATGGCATTAGCTGGTGGAATGCCTGGCGCTGTTCAAGCTGACGAAACTTGCATGTCGCCTTATATGGCTAAAATTGTAGGTCAAGAAGACTACGTTTATATATGGACACTGGGTGTAGAAGGAATGGGTGACGAGCAAGATAAGCTGGTTACAGTTTCAGTAAATCCAGATGCTGATGACTATGGTGAAGTTTCTCATATTCTCTCAGTCGGTGGACGTAATGAAGCGCACCATTCTGGACTATCTGATGACCGCCGATACCTTTGGGCTGGTGGGCTAGATAGTAATAAGATATTTATTTTTGATGTTCATACAAACCCGCGTGAGCCTAAGTTACACAAAGTGATCACTGACTTTGTGGATAAGACTGGCGGAATGGTTGGTCCCCACACTTTCTATGCACTTCCTGGACGTATTATGGTGACTGCATTATCAAATAATGTTGACCATGGTGGCCGTACAGGTATGGCAGAATACACTTCAGAAGGTGAATTTATTGCAGCGCATTGGAACCCGACTGATGAAGACCTTCGTGGTGCTGTTAAGGGAGGTCAGTTTGCAGATGGTTACGGCTATGATATACGTGCACTTCCGCGTAGAAACGCAATGTTTACATCGTCATTCACTGGCTGGTCTAACTACATGATGGACTTTGGCCAAATGCTGCAAGACCCTGAAGCAATGAAGCGTTTTG
>JANQKJ010000261.1 GCA_028281205.1 Gammaproteobacteria bacterium | reverse complement strand
ACTCGGCAGCCAAATGAATAACCGCTACGGGCTGGTGCTTATTAAAAATCGCTTCTATTGCCGAGTGATCTGATATATCTACTTGATAAAACTCATAAGTTGCAAGTGACGCTACTGAATCCAGTGATGCCAAACAACCCGCATAGGTTAACTTGTCAACGTTAACAACATTATAATCTCGCTCGGCAAGCAATAAACGGATCAAAGTTGAACCAATAAAACCAGCACCACCGGTTACTAAAATCGTGTTTTCTTTCATTAGATACCTAAGGCGTTATACTATATTAAGCTAAAATTTATTTAAAAATTACTATTTTTCACAACAGATTAATATGTAAATTTAGGCATTCAAATTGATCATTTTTCACTATGTGCTGCCAACCCTTGTCTATTAACAATAAACCGCACCTAAAGCTTCCTCGTACTTTGCAGTTAAATGGTGTAATTTTCAATATATTGCGTATATTTGTAGAATGAGTCTAAACTTAAAGCTAGGGAGAATACCTACACTGATTCGTTTCTATGCCAAGCCATTTTGTTTACTGCTTTTGCCCTGCTTTCTGCTCATTTCTGTACCAATTGCAAGTAAAGCAACCAACGCAGCCCCCATTTCAGTTGCCGTTTTACTGCCTGCACCTAATGAATACCCCTACTGGGCGAATATGCTGAGATTTATGCGCGCCGTAGCAAGAGACTTAAAAATCGAACTAAGAGTGCAATACTCTACCGCATCTAACTATGCCTATAAGCGAGACGGATTAAAACTGTTGAAGATACAACCTGCTGCTAACTATTTTGTTTCTAGCTATACGTTGGGCGCGACCACACATTTTCTTGAGTTTACTGAAAAAAGCGCTACTAAAATGTTTTTATTCAATACCGATATTGAAAAATCGGAAATTGAACTGGTCGGTCGACCACGAGAAAAATATCAGCATTTGATTGGCCAAATACGACCAAATGATGAGCGCGGTGGTTATGACCTGGCCATGCTATTAAAAAAGCAGGCAATTGATCAAGGCTTCTTAGAACGCGATAAAACTATAAACGTTTGCGCAGTTAACGCTGGTGATATTAATTCAGCAGTGGACAATGACCGTGTAACAGGGTTAAAACGGGCGCTGGACGAAAGTTTGAACAATACTGTAATGCTAGGCACTTACTCTACTAACTGGAGCAGATCAACCACTGAAAATGTAACTAAAAAAATCCTCACAAAACACCCTAACACCAATGTTATTTGGTCAGCCGCGGATATGATGGCACACGGGGTACTTGATGCACTTAGTCAGGACGATATGCAGCCCGGCAAAGACTTATTAATAGGCACATTCGATTGGAGCCCTGAAACTCTTGATGCTGTTGAATCAGGCCAACTGTCGGCAACACTAGACGGGCACTTTGTTGAAGGGGGTTGGTCACTGATTTTAATCTATGATTATCACCATGGCATTGACTTTGCTAATTCCGTTGGCACCAACATTGTGATTAACTTAGAGCCAGTTACTACTGAAAACGCAACCTTTTTTAAAGAAAAACTAACTGATCCAGATTGGGACAAAATAGACTTTACTCAGTATTCAAAAGTACACAATAAATCGCTGGAACACTATGACTTCTCATTTACTAAGATACTAAATAAGTTACCCTAACTCAGCTTGAGGGGTCATTCTTCTATAAGCCAAACATGAACTACTTCACAAAATCACCATTACCGGCCATTCATACTCCAGATGGTGTAAACCCCGGTGTTATGGCCGCGTTAAATAATTAGTAAAGAATCCTGAATGATGTGAAGAGGAAAATTACATGAATACAAATCTGAAACGGATTATCTTATCTGCTTTTCTAATAAGCCAACTAATTGTCATTGTCCATGCACAGCAAGATCGACCACGTGACACCGTACAAGACAGACAACGTCAACAAGAACAACAGCAACGCGATATATTGCAACAGCGGGATCAAGTATATATTCGAGAACGTACTAGCAATAGCATCCAGCTGCGCGAACAACTTCGCTCAACTGATACGCAAATTCAAGATCAAATGAGATCGACACCAGTGAAAACAAGCGATCAGGATAATGCAGGTAAATGAATAATTTTGTATGTATTATTTTATCCCTATCGCTGATTGTATTTCCACTAGTAACTACAGCTGAAAATAAGTTGATATCCATAGGTTACTCAGTCAGTGCCGTCGAGGGTGACTATGGGCTAGTCGGGAATATAGATGAAACAACTCAGGTGTTGAAATTTGGTTATGCTACCAATCAATTCGTCACAAACATAAAAATACCAATTATCGACTATACGGCACCAACTTATGCAGTGTCCTTAGTAAGAGATGAAGTAGTGGTTAGCGGCAGTACAGGTGACCAAGGTATAGGCGATGTGGTAGTTGATTTCAGTTGGTTAAACGTTGGTGGTGGTAATAAATATGATTATGCCATTGATTTTACAACTAGTATAAAACTAGCAAACGGTGACCAGGCCAAGAACCTTGGCACAGGTGAAATAGACTACTCCTTTTACTTCGATATATATCGATTCTACTCGTGGGGAAACATTTCCACATCACTAGGTTACACTTTAGTTGGTGAACCAGATGGAATTGCCCTCGATGATGTGTGGAGTACCCACTTTAGCTTTTCGAGAAACATCAGCCGCAAAAGCAAAATTAATTTATCGTATTACCACCAGCCGTCAAAATACGACTACGCTGATGCTTTACAAGAACTAACAACCACCCTTTCATTCCACAATTCAAAAAATCTATATACCAGCGTATATCTGCTTAAAGGACTTAGCGACAGCAGCCCCAATAAAGGAACAGGAGTGAGCTTCTTGTATACTTTCTAGCTGCAGAAATAATGAGATGCTACATTGAGCATATAATCTAACGCGCATATGGTTAATGCGTCAGCATGATGCATAGTCCAAAGCGCAACTACTCGATAAACTCGAATTATTATATCGGTATATTATGTAAGCGAAGCTGAATAAGAATGCTTTCATTGTATAAGCTACTAGTAATTCAAAAGTCGTACTTTCACATACACGTAATTATCGTTTAGTATAAACACGTGCTCAGCAGATGCTGTACACAGGGCTTGTAGTAGGTATCCGTCATTTCGGCAGCTCTTATCACTTATTTATGTAGTGATGTGGCATCGCCCTGCCTGGGTAACCCTACCCCAGCTGTTTGC
>JANQKJ010000250.1 GCA_028281205.1 Gammaproteobacteria bacterium | reverse complement strand
GATTCAATAAATGTTATATGTATTCAGCATTATATAAAACGCGTGCAATAAATGGGTGGTAATGTTGAAGATACTTGTTGCCACACATCACCACGATTTTCAGATAGCCAAAGATTTCCAGTCGTGCTGCCAAATATCAGTGATTGACCATGACTATCAATATCCAGACAATGTCGATAAACAAGATCATAAGCATGTGCTTGTGGCAAACCCTCACGTAACACCTCAAATGTTTTACCACCGTCCTGAGTACGACTCACTACAACAGACCCTTGTACAGCATAACGCTGGTCATCTTTCACTCCTGGAACAAACCAGGCCGTATTAGCATCATTGGGATCAACCACAACCGAAAAACCAAAACATGAGGGCTGTGCATTATTAATTTCCTGCCAGTTGGCACCAGCATCATTGCTCTTGAAAATTCCATTATGGTGCTGAATCCACATATGGTCAGGTGCACTAACACATTGCACTAAGCGATGCGGATCCTGCATATAAGGATCATAAGCAAATTCTTCCGGCGCATAATCACTGCGTAAACCGCGTCCATAGCATTCCCAGCTCGCTCCATCATCTAAACTTGCCCACAACCCACCACATGAAACAGCAATCTTAATAATATTTTCATCACGTGGGTCTAACACAATCGAGTGGATACCGGGATAATCCGCTCCGCCTCCCATCCATTTTTTTCGGTCCGGATGTTGCCATAAGCTATCAATAAAGTCCCAGCTATCACCACAGTCTTTAGAACGGAATAAGCCTCCTGGAATTGTGCCACACCAGATCTCATCAGGTTTATTGCTGGCCCCACACTCCAGTGACCAGACACACATTAAGTCCCAGGGAATAGGTGCTTGGCGTATAGGATCAATATCTTCAACGTCGTCAGGCTTTACCGGATAACTTGGCGTTGCAACCTCTTCCCATGTGTTACCCTGATCATTAGAGCGCTTCATTTTGACACCATAATGGCCATGCTCGATGGCTGCATGCCATTGATTATGCCGGTCAACCAGCACCATTGTTACTGGATCACCCAGCAACATAGCTTTTTGAATATCCCAGCCATGTTGGGATTTAGCGACCAAAAATAAACCTTTACGTGTCCCCACCAATATTTGTTCAGACATTATTAACCTCCCGACAAGGCTTGGAAAATATATATTTCACTTGTATGCGTTATGCCATCACTTAAGTGGGCGCGATCACGCAGATTAATCCCATCTACTAATACCGAAATATGCTTCCTGACATGGCCCTGGTCATCCAACACATAACTGCGAACTTTTGGATACTCATTAAAGTAGCATTCAAATAACTCTGCCACAGAAACTGCCTCAATATCCGCATCCGGACATTCAACTTGTCGAACCAAATTGACAGGAAAATGAAGTTTTGCCATACCCTCATTCTAGATAAAACTATTCCCTACAGCTACAGGGTAAATAATTGACTATGGGTCAACAAACACCCCCACCCCAACAAGCATATGCGGCTTAACCATTGGTACTAAAGTTGCGATAATATGTGTTCAATATGAATATTTTTTGGATGGATTAAATACATGTCACTATTGCGCTTCTTATTACTCGCAGGAATCTTATTTTCCTCGATAAACAATGCCTTTTCAGCCACAGACTCAGTAACACCTTTGGTAGAAACAAGCTGGCTAGCCAAACATCTGGATAATGTTGTAGTACTCGATGTTCGCACTGATAAAAAGAGCTTTGTTGCAAAACCAGTGTTTAGAAAAGATAAAAAAACTGGCAAGCAATTTCTTACCCAAGTCGGGGGCCATATTCCCGGCGCGCAATTTGTCCTGTATAAAAATGTGCGTGGTAACCGTTTAGTTGATGGGAAAAAAGTTAAACACATGGCTGTTTCTGGTGAAAAATTTGAAAAAATTATGCGTAATGCTGGCGTCAATCAAAACACTCATGTCGTCATCACTACTAATGCAGAAGCTGGTTTTGACCTCACCATGGCATCGCGCATGTATTGGCAAATAAAATACTACGGCCATGATCGTGTATCGCTATTAAATGGCGGCACTGCACAGTGGATTATTGATAATCGTGCAATTTCCTCTTCTTTAGATAAAGTTAATCCAGGCAACTGGGAAGCATCACTGGGGCGTGAATCAATCTTTGCTAACAGCAACGAAGTAATGACCGCCAAAGACAATACACAAACGCAAATCGTGGATGTCAGACCACTCGGGCAGTACTTAGGTACTTTTAAAAGCGGCAAAGTAAAAGCCAAAGGCCATATACCCAGTGCTAAAGTATTTCCTGTTGACTTGATATCCAGCCGTAACATGCCTATCAAATTTTCATCTAACGATGAATTAAAGCAGTTATCTAAAGCCTTAGGAGTTGACAAGCAAAAGCCGATAATTACCTATTGCAATAGTGGCCATATGGCATCTGGCGGATGGTTTGCATTCTATGAATTACTCGGCAATAAAAACGTAAAACTATACGATGGCTCTATGCATCAATGGACACATGAAAACAGGCCAGTGGTAAGCATGATAATGGAATAATTTTTTGCTTGGATAACTCATACATCTTAGCTAATTAATTTTAATCACATAATACCTATTGACAAAAAAATTAGCGGCATTATCATGCCGCACACTTTTTAATTATCCAACATATGGAGTGCACATGTTTCATTTAACCCGAGATAAATTTTACTAACGACCTTGCAAGCACTCCCGCTTGTCAGGTCAACACGAGATCTTTCAAGCCAGTCTTAACCCAAGCCTCGACTGGTAATACTGTCGGGGCTTTTTTGGTTTTTAAGCACTCAAAATTTATTTACTTTTCAGGCAAGGATTACGCTTGCCTGCAATTAGGAGGAATGCATGGCTAAAGCAAAAATAAGAAACCCATATGTTGCCTTACTTACTAAACTTAATGGCGGCATACACAAAAAAACTAACAAAGCACTGCGCAAAAAACAAAAGCAGTTAATACGTAGTGAAGTAAATAAACTTTTAGATTAAGGCAGCTATGAAGAAATAATCAAGTTGTCTTTATCAACTAACCATACTAGTGCAACATGCTTCTGCACTAGTCTTACTTACAAAGAATTTATCTGCTAATTAACGCTATAATATGCGTAATTTTTATATCCAACTTCAAAATTAAAAATTATTTTTGGCCACACCCTATAAAAAAACTATTGCCATTATCAGTCTGATCATAGCTGGTGAGATAATTTTTGCGCTGCCTTTTCATTTGGCACGCTTCTTTCGACCTACATTACTTGAAGTGTTACAACTCACACCTACACAATTAGGTGCTGCTCAGGGCATCTATGGCATTGTTGCGATGTTGTCTTATTTTCCCGGTGGCTTTCTCGCCGACCGTTTCTCTACTCACAAACTGCTAGCGATATCACTTTGGATGACAGCGTTAGGCGGGGTTTTCC
>JANQKJ010000232.1 GCA_028281205.1 Gammaproteobacteria bacterium | reverse complement strand
TTATGCCGGCGCCAACGTTTTATTATGCAGAGGATTATCATCAGCAATATCTGGCCAAGAACCCCAATGGCTATTGTGGGATAGGAGGCTTAGGAGTGTCATTAGCCTGAGTGATTACGCTTAAGCTTGTGTGAGATTTGAGCTGTAGGTGTTTTGTTTAATTATGCGATAAATAATGAATGCGACAGGAATAAATACTGCCCACTGGATAAAGTAAATACCAACACTTGTGAATAAAGGGTCATGTAAATTGATAGCCCCTAACTTATGTCCCAACCAGTAACTGCTGCTTCCTCCTATACCGCCGAGGATAAAACCAAGTAAAGGTTTTTTTCTAAGCCAGTATAGGCTGTGCGGAATCATAAGTGTAAATACACACCATAATGCAACTAGCCATAAAGGAATGAAGCTACTGCTATGGTATGCATTGAAACCAAGTATTCCAAATTGCATGTTGACGTAGTCCAATAGGATGCCAATTGTTCCTAGGCTTAGTAGCGTAATCAGATCTGTACGGCGTGAAGGTGTAAGCATGAAATGCATAATAAGGTAAGTGACACCAACGATAACACCAAACATGGGTTGTTCTTGTATTGCTCCATAGGCGCATGCAGCCCAGGTTATTTGTAAGCCCAAGAAATTGAATATCAAAAAGGCCAGTCTTCTATTCATGCTTATCTCGTACAGTAGTTGCTATCTTGCTAAATGATCGAAACGATTTTCAGGCCTTTTGAATACTAAGTGATGAACATCAATCACACGGTTTTCAAATCCTGACTGGCAATACTTCATGTAATATTCCCACAGTCTTATGAACGTTGATGAATAACCAAGTTCAGTAACTTTATCTTTATTTTGGTTAAAGTTCTGATACCAGAGCTTGAGTGTACGTGCGTAACTCTCAGCAAAGCTTTCGCTATGGTAAAGTGTTAAATCAGTATATTTTGCTGCAGCATCCAGCATGGAATTCATGCTTGTTAAGCAGCCGCCTGGAAATACGTATTTCCTAATAAAGTCAGTTGAATTGAGATAATGCTTAAATAAATAGTCCGACATAGTAATCGATTGTATAAGCATTGCACCCGATGGTTTAAGTAAATTGCAGCAAGTCTTAAAATAATCATTCATATATCGATAACCAACTGACTCAATCATTTCTATTGAGACAAGTTTGTCGTAGCTGCCTGAAAGTGTTCGGTAATCCTTTTTGATAACAGATATATTATCGGTTAAGTCAAGTTGTTTGACTCTAGCCAATGCATGCGAGTATTGCTCATCTGAAATAGTGGTTGTTGTAATATGGCAGCCATAATGTTGGGCGGCATAAATTGCGAAACCACCCCAGCCGGTACCTATTTCAATCACGCGGTCACTGGGTTTTAGATCCAGTTTTTCGCAGATTAATTTCAGTTTGTATTCTGAGGCGCTAGCCAGGTCTTCATCTGAGCTGCGAAAGTAAGCAGATGAATACATCATGTTTTCATCAAGGAATAATTGATACAAGTCGTTACCAATATCATAGTGTGCTTTTATGTTGCGCTTAGAACCTTTGATGGTGTTTCTTAAGATGGTGTTAATAATTCGATTGATATGCTTGGAAAATGATGCAACACCATGCTTAAAGCCAAATAGGGTATTACGGTTAACGGTGAAGATTCTTAGTACCTCAATTAAATCGTCCGACGTCCACCATCCATCGATATAAGTTTTCCCTGCTGCAGGTTCACCGCCAAAAATGATTGCGCGAAAAGCGCGCATATCTTGAACACGAATAACCGCATGAATATGACTTTCGCACTCAATTTTACCGAATTCGTAAACCATGCCGTCTGCATATAGTTGTAGGAAACCAATTTGTATATTGTCTAGCTTTTTCAGTAACACTGACATGCAGAATTGATCTAGCCAGTTAGTGCTGTGGCTGTCTTGTATGGTTTTGTTTTGATCTGGAATAATAGACATATTGCTACCTGCTGATATTTTTTGGATGTGGTACATAATCAATTCCTTTTAGCCATAGTTTGAGAGCTTGCAGGTGAATTGCACTTACCACCTTCAATGTCATGCATGGGAAATTGATTAATGTAGATGTTAGGTTTTTAGTATTTAATTCAATTTTTTTAAGACTCATTGATGCATCAAATAATTTTTTATTGTCATTGATATTCTCGACACTAAATTGCAAATGATCACCGGGCACACGAATATTCCATTGGTATTGCATTTCCATATCCATAAACGGTGAAACATGAAAATCTTTTTGCTGTGTGGGTGTTATAAAACACTGATTTTTTTCTTTTCCAGCTAAAACGTAACAGTGCTGTTCTTTCCAGGGTGTATTAGTAACCTCAGCAACCACGTGTGTTAATTGCTCGTCATTTTCATCAAAGCAGTAGTACACGCTGATTGGATTGAAAATATGACCAAAGTACCTGAAGTGAGTTAGTAGCCGTATTGGTCCACTGATTAAGTCTCCAGTTTTATTTTTGATGAGTTCGCGTATTGCATCTGCTAAGTTTTTAGGTTCATCACCATAGTGGTCTTTTCTGTAAAATGATGCCAAGCCGGGTTTTTCAACATTCCATGCGTAGTGATTATTAAAAAGAGTTGGTAATTCATCCAGATCAACATACATCATGAATAATGTATAGGTGAAGCTATGCGCACGAGGCTCAAAGCGGCGATGATTAACTAGCCCTTTGTAAATGCAGCTGTGCATTTTCAATCTCTTGGTTAAATTGTTCGATTGTAGTTACTGCGCTCCATACGCCATCTTCATGAAAGCCATTACGCCAATAAGCGCCGCAATACCAGGTGTTTTTATCTCCATTAAGTAAAGCTCTGTCTGCTTGTGCCTGAATAGCTCCGCTATCAAATACAGGATGTTGATATGTAATTTTTCTGATGATCTTTTCAGGGTTGATATGATCGGTCAGATTTAATGTAACGAAATAGTCTTTATCTGTATGCAGTGGTTGTAAGCGGTTCATGTAATAAGTAACTTTGGCAACATCACTATGATTTTTTGGCAGTAAATAATTCCAAGCAGACCAAGCTCTTTTATTGTTTGGCATCAGGTTGGCGTCAGTGTGTAATACTGCTTCATTATGCTGATATTTAATTTTACTTAGTGTTTCCTTTTCTTTAATCGTAGGGTTGCTTAATAAAGTAAGTGCTTGATCGCTATGGCATGCCATAATCACATGGTCATAAATCTCAGTAACTTGATCATCAATATGGATAGCGACTATATTGTTGTATCGATCTATCTTTTGAATATTGGCATTCAGTCTGATTTTGTCAGAAAATGGTTGTGATAATTTCTCTACATACTGACGTGAACCGCCAACAATGGTTTTCCATTGCGGCCTATGATTGATATTAAGCAAGCCATGATTATTAAAGAAGGTCAGGAAACTATGAGCTGGATACTGATAGATATCCTCCATTGAGGATGACCAAATAGCTGCTCCCATAGGCAGAATGTAATAGTCTATAAATGTTTTAGTGAAATGATTTTGAGTTAAAAATTCACCCAGAGTAATTTTACTGTCTGTTTTTGAGATAAGTGTTTTGGCTAAGCGATTAAATCTTAAAAAATCAAATAAGATTGTATATGATTTAGTTTGGTGCCAGTTATTTCTATTAAATGCTAGTCCCTTAATGCCTTTACCACACCATTCGAAATGACTCGATTCACACTTGGCTGAGAAGCTCATTTCAGAATTAGCTATTTGAATATCCAGTTGGCTAATAAGCTTTTCAAAGTTAGGGTATGTCCAGTCATTGAATACAATAAAACCAGTATCGATAGGAATAGTATTCCCGCTTTCGTCAACATCAATGGTATTTGAGTGCCCGCCAATATATGCATTTTTTTCAAATACAGTTATATCGTGCTGGTGCTGTAAATAATGCGCAGCAGTTAAACCTGATATACCAGAACCTATGATTGCAATTTTCATGATTTTTTGATTGTTTTTGAAAGAAGGCGAAACTGGATTGAATCGGGCAGTAGTGAAATAAACTTCAAGCTGTAACTGAATCGTTTGGGGAAGTGTATTTCGTGCTGTTTGCGAGCAATGCCCTGTAGGATATATTCGGCAGCCCGTTGCGCACTGATAATAGCTGGCATATCGAAATCATTTTTGTCGGTGAGTTCTGTTTTTACAAAACCAGGACATATAACCGAAGCACTGATGTGCTTAGGAGACAAACTTACTTTAAGTGCGCGAAATAAATTCCTTATCGCAGCTTTAGTCGAGCCATAGGCTTCAGAACGTGGCAGGCCAAGATAGGCCGCCGTGCTGCTCATGCCAACAAGCTGTGCATTATTGGATTTTTCTAGTAATGGCAATGATGCTTCTATGCCATAAACCATACTTATGTAATTACTTTTAAATAACCTCTCAAACATCTCGCTCTCGAAATTATCCACATCCAAGTATTCACAAGTGCCGGCATTTAAAATAGCAATATCCAAATGGCCGTGGTGAGTTTTAATTGTTTCACAGATGTCGAGATTTGCCTGTTTATTGCTTAAATCACCATTGGCAATATGAATAGTGCTTTTATCTGCGCATTGGTCGAGTGTTTCCTGTAAACCTTGTTGTGATCGTGCAGAGATATATATGTGGCAATCTATGTCTGATAAAGCAATGACTAATGCTCTACCAATTCCGGACGAAGCTCCTGTGATCCATACTACCTTATTGGCAAAATGGTTTGTTACTTTGCTAGAAAGCATTACGCACAGTCCTCACGGCCGAACCTAGAATCGGAATGCGTTCATAAATTAATGCACCTAGATCATAGTAATCGCGGTGGTAACAAACTTTTTCATCTTCAAAGCGAATAAACGAAGCACCATCAACAACAATTTCATTGTTTTTTGCCAGTTTTTGATGTTTTAGTTGCATTTGCCATTCAATGGCATGTTCATCGCTTCTGTTAATATGATTAGTGATGGTGAAGTGACAATGATCAACCCGCTTATATAAGTTGTTAAAGTAGTCGGTGAGTGCATCAAGACCGTTGATGCCTTTTACCGGGTCAATAAATTCAATTTCCTGTGTATAAATTTGACCAAGTTTTTCATCGATGTTGTGGCTTGATAGCGAATTTATGTTGTTTACAAAGTCGCTTATTAAATGATTATCCATGTGATGCTTCCTGTTTCACAATAAAAACTAGAACTTCGCCGACATTGAGACCGAATTTTTTTATTTGTGCTTCGCTCACCAGAGCTTCACTGTTGATTTGATACAGCCAATCGTTGAGGGTTACTACGATTGGTCCGTCTTCAGTATCAATTTGTAACTGGTAGCTCCAATTAAAAGCGAAGCCGGCTTGTTTGCCTGTTGCGATGCCAATGACATCATCAGCTTCACCTATACTTGTGTTGTCATCCTGTTTTTGTAGTCTCCAAATACGTTCCTGTGTGCGTCCATCGGCATACGTGAAAAGCTCATATAGGCGGCCTTTGTCATTTTCCCAACTGCCATTTAAGTCGACGCTAAATCTTTCTATGACTTCACCTTTCCAGTTCTTAACTAAACCCCAACCTTTTAGGTCGCCGGTAAAATATTCTTTCAAGTCAAATTCCGGGGTGCTTCCCTGGTAGTCTTCCAGCGTCGAGCTACAACTTGATAAACTGATCACTGCTGCCAAACAAGCAGTGAAAAAAACAAACTTATAGTGTTTCACCGAGTAACTCCTTTCTGTGTTTCTGGTATTTGGCATTTGGGCTTAGCCAGATATCTAAAAATGCTGAACTGAATTGTTTGTCATCAATGCTGCCGAGTTTTTTGTGGTTGGAATAAAAAGCGTTGCTGCCATCTTCGCTGGAGATAAAAATCAAGCGATCCCCTGGTTTTACATCGGGCCAGATTTCTTTTAGCAAGCTTAACCATGCGTCTAATGGGTGTTGGTTTGCAAATCCGAGTCGCTTCCATTCCTTGAGTGTACTGGACAATAAGCGTTTGGCTTTTATGTTGCGCGCATATTGTATGGCCAGTGCAGTTGAGTGTTGCTGCTTGTTCGCTTCGTTATTCGCACTTAGAGACCAGAATGAGGCATCATAGATGTGTATGCCAAAGCGCGAGAATCTTGCTTCGCCAAGTTGTTGTGTGTGTTCCCAGTCAGCCATGATGTATTCAGGTAGCTCGTTGATAGATTCATTGGCTGCTTGTGCACAAGCGAAGCTTGTTAATAGTGATAACAACAATATATAAGATATTTTATGCATGGGCAGATAATTTATTTCTAATGTAGCTATGATTTCATAGTCAGCTTATAGTCGGACTGTCCGGAATATTAAATATATTTAATGTTGGATTGATAGGCAGTACATTAGATATGAGTATGATGGGTCGATATAGATAATAAGTTAAATTTGGAATTGCTTGAATATGCGAATCTTATGTATCGAAGATGATCAAGAGTTGATGGATTACCTGTTAAAGGGTTTGTCTGAAGAAGGCCACGTTGTCGATGCTGCCAAGAATGGTAAGGATGGGCTGTTCCTGGCTATGACAGAAAAATATGATGTTATGCTGATTGATCGCATGTTGCCTGAAGTGGATGGTCTAACCATTATCAAGACTTTGAGAGGGGCGGGCAACTCAACACCGATATTAATATTCAGTGCTTTAGGCGAGGTTGATGACCGAGTAAAAGGTTTGCGCTCGGGCGGTGATGACTACCTGGTAAAACCATTTGCTTTTTCAGAACTTACTGCGCGTATTGAAGCATTGTACCGAAGGAATCAGAACACTAACGATTCTGAAATTACATTGAAAGCGCGAGATGTGGAACTGGACCTGCTTAAGCGTGAAGCCACGCGCGGTGAGCGTGATATTCCATTACAGGCAACTGAGTTTAGGTTACTAGAATACTTGCTAAGGAATAAAGGGCAGGTTGTTACACGTACTATGTTGCTCGAGTATGTGTGGGATTATCATTTTGACCCGCAAACCAATGTGATTGATGTGCATGTCAGTCGGCTGCGTCATAAGATAGATAGTGAAGACCCCCAATATCTGATTAAAACCAAGCGTGGTTCAGGGTACATCATTGAAGATGCCTAGCTCGAATACAACGCGAGAATATAAAAAAAGTTCTAGTTTTAAAGCAGCAAATCTTTTTTTGTTGCTATTATTATTTTCTACACTTTGCCTGAGTGCTTCTCTATATCTTTATCTGCAGCCAAATAGTGACGACATCAAAATACTCATTGTATTGTTAGTAGTTGCGGGTGTGCTGCCTTTGCTATTGCTGGTACTGGCAAGTTATCTAATTAGTATTTTTGTTGTCACGCGCATTAATCGTATTGCCGATACCGCCAATGAGATTATGTCTACAGGTGATTTAACTAAACGCCTCAAAATTGATTCGCGCTGGGACGATTTAAGTTTTCTTTCCCAGGTGCTCAACAGTATGTTAGATAAAATTGAACAGCTTATGTCGGGTGTCCAGCATATTACTGATACAATCGCGCATGATTTAAGAACACCGCTTGCGCGTCTGCGTAATAAGCTTGATGCAGAGAAAGACGATAAGTTGGTTACTGAAGTAGATGGCCTGCTTAAAACATTTAATTCCTTGTTAAGCCTCTCGAGTATAGAGTCTGGACGTCAGCAATTAAAATTTGTTGAGTTTGATTTGCAGGCCTTAATAGAAGATGCAGTTGGTTTATATGACCCGTTAGCTTTTGAAAAGCAGCAAACTATCACTGTAACAACTGTGCCGGCTAGTTATCGTGGGGATCGGGACTTGATGTTTCAGGTGATTGCCAATTTGCTGGATAATGCTATTAAATTTACCCCTGAAGGCGGACATATACAGGTACAACTGGAAGTGGTTAATGGGCGATGTAAAGTACATGTTGACGACAATGGCCCAGGCATTCCAGTAAAATCTAGAAATAAAGTATTCGAGCGTTTCTACCGTGACCCTGATCAGCAAGCGTTACAAGGGGCTGGTTTGGGATTAAGTCTGGTGAATGCGGTATTGAAATTACATAAAGCAGATATACATCTCGAATACAAACAATCCGGTCTTAGAGTGACATTGGATTTGTAAATTTTTTATTAAGGAAGATTAGTAATGAATGCGCAACCTCATGTGGTCTTTTATGATGATTCGTGTCCGCTTTGTGATGCAGAAATAGAACATTATAAAAAAATAAAGCCTGTGCATGATATTGATTGGCTAGGCATCCATGCGCATTGGAACACAATACAGTCATATGGTCTAAGTAAAGAAACATTGTTACGCCGTATCCATGCAATAAACAGTGATGGAACAGTAGTGAGTGGTGCTGCGGTGTTTGTATTGATTTGGGGTTCTTTGCGCTATTACAATCGTCTGGCTTGGTTAGTATCAAAATTACGCCTACTACCTATTATGGAGTTTTTCTATAAATACTTTGCTGCTTGGCGCTATAGAAAAAATCAACATTGTAAAATTAACTAATGTCAGACAATAAATGCAATTTTGCGTTAGAATGTCGGTATTTAGAGTTATCCTAGTTTTTCAATTTTCACTAGCCGATTTTCCGAAGAAAAGTAGATTTTAAAATCGCCATAGATTCCGTCGTGGGTGAGAAATTGCCTTAATTTGCTAGCAGGGAACCTAACTGTACGTCCATCTTTCGCTGTACAAATTACTTCGTGCGCCTCACCGCGATACAATCGTGAGAACTCTGCGGAATTAATAGCTAACGATACAATAATAGAATTCATAACAATTTCAATATAACTCATAATACAATGAACAATAATAATTCTAATAAAAATTTTTTGGATGATAGAAAAGACTATAAAGTAGGGAAGTTGATTATGTCTGAGCTAGATAAAGATCCAATTCAGCAATTCAAATATTGGTTAGATGAGGCTGTGGCGACAGAGAATATTATTGAGCCTACAGCAATGAATTTAGCAACCTATTCGCAACATGAAGGTTTGTCATCCCGCATGGTGTTACTCAAAGGGCTTGATGACAGAGGGTTTGTATTTTTTACCAACTATGACAGCCGCAAAGCGCAAGATTTGTCTGAGTATAACCAGGCAGCGTTATGTTTTTGGTGGGGAGCATTAGAACGTCAAGTACGGGTTGAGGGAGAAGTTGTGAAAGTAAGTGCACAGGAAAGTGATGATTATTTCAAATCACGACCACGTGGAAGTCAGATTGGTGCGATTGCATCTGAACAGAGTAAGCCAATGAATTCTTATCAAGCTTTGCGGGACGAGATTGCAAATGTTGAGGAAAAATATAAAGACCTAGTAGTTATTCCAAGACCAGGTTTCTGGGGGGGTTATCGTTTAATCCCGAGCGCGATAGAGTTTTGGCAGGGCAGGCCCAACCGTCTTCATGATCGCTTAAAATATAATAAAGGGGCTGACGGAGACTGGGTGATAGAAAGGCTGTCTCCGTAAACAATTAGCTATAAATTATGTGCCACTCAGGGGCTGGTTTGGCTTTTTCAGGCCAGTATGTTTTTTCAGAATCGCTTGCGATGAGTTCTTCACATTTCTTACATGCTTCACCGTAAGTCATTTGTTCGTCGAATTTGCCTGTTTCAAAATCGTATTTGTGCTTCCAGGCAATAATATAGCCTGTATCTTCATCGCGTTTGATGAGGTTTTCATTCGTCATTGAGGTTCCCTTTCGTTCCTTGGACTTATGCGAACTATTATTATATTAGGCTTCGCTAAAAAGATTGGTCATTTTAGACATCTAACAGCTCATGTCTAGTATAAATTCCTCATAAAGCATGCTTTTATCAAATTCTCTTAATATAAAAATAGCGAGTTAAAACAATTAGTTAAAAAACATCTCCAAGTTTTGCACATATTTGGCTATTAGAATCGGTTAAAAAAAAAGCTATTCACGCAGCTTTATGACAAAGGCGTACATTAAAGCCACTTCCTTGAGACTATCAAAGCGGCCTGATGCCCCAGCATGGCCGGCATCCATATTAGTCTTTAACAGTACGATATTTTCATCTGCTTTGGTGGCGCGTAATTTCGCTGCCCACTTGGCAGGTTCCCAGTAGGTGACACGCGGGTCGGTAAGCCCCGCGGTAATTAATAAATGTGGGTACGCTTGTGCTTGAATGTTGTCGTAAGGGGAGTAACTTTTAATGTAATCATAGTCGTCTTTAGACTTGATAGGGTTACCCCATTCAGGCCATTCTGGTGGGGTCAGTGGCAGAGTGTCATCACACATGGTGTTGAGTACATCTACAAACGGCACATCAGCAATGGCCGAGCGAAATAAATCCGGTCTGAGGTTAATGACCGCACCAATCAACATGCCTCCCGCAGAGCCGCCATGAATTGTAATGCCAAGT
>JANQKJ010000208.1 GCA_028281205.1 Gammaproteobacteria bacterium | reverse complement strand
CAAGGCGTCTGAACGTGTAGCAACATTATTGAAAGGCGTCGACACGGCTGCGTAATAAAAACGGGCAGTATCCTCAGCATGAGTAACGCTAGGTGGCTCAAGCTTGAAAGATGAAAAAGTATTATTAGGTTCAATCAACGGCCTGTTTGGAGTTAAAGGTTGGGTAAAAGTATTTTCCTATACACAGCCAAGACACAAAATTGTTGATTATAAAAGTTGGTATTTAGGTGATGACGTGAGTCATCCGATAAAAGTAGAGCAAGGACGTGCGCATAAAGAGGGCGTTGTAGCAAAGCTAGAAGGCATTGATGATCGAGATGCTGCGGTCACATTGCTCAATCAAAATATTTGGGTAGCGGCAGATCAACTAGCCACCTTGCCTCAAGATGAGTATTACTGGTTTCAACTCATCGGCTTAGACGTCTACGATTGCGCTAATAATCGCATTGGTAAGATAAAAGATTTAATGGAAACTGGCGCGAATGATGTGCTCATAGTCAGTGGTGAAGGACGGGCCGAACACCTGATTCCATATCTCCAAGATCAAGTGGTAAAAACTATCGATTTGGAAAACAAATGCATGGTGGTGGATTGGGACACGGATTATTAAGACGTGGACTAGATTAAATCCTTAATTATCATGCTGAGGAGCAAAGCGACATGCGCATTGATGTCATAACATTGTTCCCAGAACTTGTCAGCGCCTTGCAAGACTACGGAGTAGTCGGGCGTGCACTGCGGGCAAAGCAGGTAGAACTTGGTTTAATTAATCCTCGAAATTTTTCGCAGGACGCGAATTTTCGAGTTGATGATCGACCCTACGGGGGAGGTCCTGGGATGGTGATGCAGTATGCACCATTATCCCGTGCGTTAGATGAAGTAGTATCAAATGCAAACGTAAAACCCAGGGTGGTCTATCTAAGTCCGCAAGGACAAAAGCTGGATCAAGATGCGGTCAAGCGTTTTTGCCAGCTCGAGCATATAGTATTATTTTGCGGGCGTTATGAGGGTGTCGATGAGCGCTTTATTGAAGCGCATGTCGATGAGGAGTGGTCTATAGGGGACTACGTCATAAGCGGCGGTGAACTTGCGGCTATGGTATTAATTGATGCCATGGTAAGAACATTGCCTGGCGTGTTGGGTGATGAGCAATCTGCACAGCAGGATTCATTTGAGCAGGGATTGTTGGACTGCCCACACTACACTCGACCCGAGGATATAGCGGGTGTGAACGTGCCAGAGGAACTAATGAGTGGTGATCATCAAAAGATCGCAACTTGGAGGTTAAAACATATGTTGGGTCGAACCTATACACGCCGACCTGATATGATGGATAAGCTAAGCTTAAGTGAACAGGAACAACAATTGCTAGATGAGTATCTAGCTGAAGTAAAAGACAAAAACGAGAGATAAAGCCATGAGCAATATAATTAGTGAATTGGAAGCTGAACAAATTAAGTCTGACTTCCCTGAATTTTCTGCCGGTGACACCATTGTTGTTCAAGTGCGTGTTAAAGAGGGTGACCGTGAACGTTTGCAAGCCTTTGAAGGTGTTGTGATAGCGAAAAGAAATCGTGGCCTTAACTCTGCATTTACAGTTAGAAAAATTTCTCATGGGGAAGGTGTCGAGAGAGTTTTTCAAACCCATAGTCCGTTAATTGCGTCGGTAAAAGTTAAGCGACGTGGTGATGTGCGCCGTGCTAAATTGTATTACTTACGCGGGCGCACAGGTAAAGCTGCAAGAATTAAAGAGAAGCTTGGTTAATTCATTAAGCAACTTTTTGGATAGCATAAACGCCTCATTTATATGGGGCGTTTGTATTTTGGGCTTCATGCTTTTATCTAATAGCATAAATCCTCGCATACTAAATTAAGCATTATTTGAATAAGTATCTAAAAGTTTAGGAGATTATATGGCCTTTCTTATATTAACTTGGCAAGGCATATTAATACGCTTTGTAGTGGCGTTGGCTTTAGTGTTTTGTACTTATAATCCACATGGTTGGTCATACTTTGATTGGGTGCAAACGTACTTAAATCCAGTAGGAGATAGTAAAACTAGTCTGCCATTATTGCTGTTTGCGGGTATTGTGCTACTGATTGTATGGACTATTTATATTCGTGCCACGATGCGCTCATTAGGTATGTTTGGCTTGATTTTAGCAGTGGCTTTCTTTGGGCTGTTGTTATGGCTTGCCATTGATTTTATTCCATCGTTGGCGGAAGACATGACTATTGTTATAGATTTGGTACTGGTTGTATTTTCGGGAATACTTACTACGGGTATTTGTTGGTCTCATATACGTCGCCGTCTCACCGGTCAGGCTGATGTGGACGACGTGGAATAAATCCATCAAATATACTATTGAAATTTAATCACACTACCACTATTTATATATTTAACGATTTTATCTGGAGTTTTAACCGTAATGAATGAGCAGGCCAAAGCAGCTAATAAAGAAACAATGAAGTTTGAGTCGGAAGTCAGTCAGATTTTGCACTTAATGATCCATTCTCTTTACTCAAATAAAGAAATATTTCTACGTGAACTAATTTCTAATGCGTCGGACGCATGTGACAAGCTCCGGTTTGAAGCATTGTCGGATGCAAATTTACTGTCTGATGACACAGAGTTAAAAATTCAGGTCGAATTTTGTGAACAAGATAAAACCATCACAGTACGCGACAATGGTATTGGTATGACGCGCGATGAGGTGGTTAATAATATCGGCACTATTGCCAAGTCTGGGACGAAAGAATTCCTGCAAAGTTTAACCGGCGATCAAGCAAAAGATTCCAATCTTATTGGTCAATTTGGTGTGGGATTCTATTCAGCATTTATTGTCGCTAAAAAGGTGGAGATGAAAACACGCAGTGCAACTCTAGGTGTTAACCAAGGTGTGCATTGGGAATCTGAAGGGACAGGCGAATATCAGTTAGAGCAGATTGAGAAAGCGGCGCGTGGTACAGAGGTAATCTTACACTTAAAGGATGAAGAGGCGGAGTTGTTATCTGGTTGGCGCTTGAGATCAATTATCAGCAAATACTCTGATCATGTGCCATTGCCAATTGAAATGCTACAAGAGAAAACTGAGCAGGAAGACGACGAAAAAGAATCTACAGACAATGAAATAGTATGGGAAGTAGTAAATAAGGCTTCATCGTTATGGACACGCTCCAAATCAGATATTAAAGATGATGAATACAAAGAGTTCTATAAACATGTAGGCCACGATTTTGCAGACCCGCTTGCGTGGACACATAATCGAGTTGAAGGCAAGACTGAATATATTTCATTATTGTATATACCAAGTAAAGCACCTTACGATCTGTATGAACCTAACCAAACTCATGGTTTAAAATTATATGTTCAGCGGGTATTCATTATGGAGGATGCTGAAAAGTTACTTCCCCGTTATCTGCGTTTTACACGAGGTGTTATTGATTCAAGTGATCTGCCTCTAAATGTTTCGCGAGAAATATTGCAAGATAATAAAGTAATTGATTCTATTCGTTCAGGTTCGACTAAAAAAGTACTTGGCCTATTGGATAGTATTGCTAAAAATGATGCAGAAAAATATCAATCTTTCTGGAATGAGTTTGGCCGTGTTATCAAAGAGGGTCCTGGGGAAGATTTTGCTAATCGAGAGCAAATCGCTAAATTATTACGTTTTGCTAGCACATATGATGATAAGCAGGAACAAACAGTATCATTAGACGATTATATTTCACGCATGCAAGAGGGTCAGGATGCAATTTATTATATTACTGCTGATAATTTTAATGCCGCAAAAAACAGTCCACACTTAGAAATTTTCCGCAAGAAAGGAATAGAAGTTATTCTCATGTATGACCGTGTTGATGAGTGGTTGATGGGTTCATTAAATGAATATGATGGTAAGTCATTTGTTTCGGTGGCTAAAGGAAAGTTAGACCTTGATAAATTATCTGACCAGGATGAGAAAGAACAGCAGAAAAAGGTCGAACAAGAGTCTGCTGATATTGTGAAACTGATTAAAGAGAACTTAGAAGACAAAGTAGAAGATGTGCGTGTTTCGCATCGATTAACAACATCGCCTGCTTGTATAGTTCTAAATGAACATGATATGGCTTTATATATGCAAAATTTATTAAAGCAAGCTGGGCAGCAGATGCCAAGCACAAAACCAACTCTGGAGATTAATCCATCGCATCCTATGTTGGTGAAAATGAATGATGAAAGTGACCTTGATCAAGTTAAGGAATGGTCCATCCTCTTATTTGAACAAGCAATTCTGGCTGAAGGTGGACAGTTGGAAAATCCAGCGGATTTTGTTGCTCGTTTGAATAAGATCATGCTTGACTTAGCGGGGCAATAATAAACTAACGTGTCATATCAGCCGCCGGATTGGATTAATAAGCCATTATCTGATTTGTCTTTGTCTCAATGGGAGGCTTTGTGTGATGGCTGTGGCAAATGTTGTATGGTTAAGCTGCAAGACGCAGATACAGATAAAATCTACTATACAAATGTGGCGTGTGTATTGTTTGATGCTGAAACATGCCGTTGCCAGGATTATGCCAATCGAAGCACGAAAGTATCCGACTGTTTAACCTTATCGTTAGACCGATTAAATGAGTTTGAATGGTTGCCTTCGACATGTGCATATCGTTTGCGCGCAAATATGCAACCATTGCCTGAATGGCATCCATTAATTACTGGCGTTGCCGATAGTGCCCACCTGGCCAAAGCTTCTGTGCAATATAAAACTGTAAGTCCTGATAATGCAGGTGATTTAGAGCATCATCTGGTAGAATGGGATTAATATTTTAATTAATACCTGCTTTTGAACGCAGTTTTTTCTTTGTGTTTTCTGTAAGAGTTCTCCAATCTTTATTCTTAATCGCACCTTCGAGCGAATATAAATAGTAGCAAACGGGTAATGTTTTATTGGGCTCGATTGATGATAGCCGAATGTATGCTTTAGCTGCGCCCATTTTTTTTAAGTCTTGCTGAGTGTGAACACCAATATGACGAAGTTTGTTAGCAACAGTGACTCCAATGTTTGTTAGTTCTTCGACTGGGCGATTTATCATTGCTATGTGCTATCTAGGTGGATCTGGGGTGACTATAACACTCTCAATCTAGTGGGTAACTAGAATATTATTACTCCTGTTACGAAAGAAGCGACTAGAAACAAAGAAAAAATAATACATTCTTTCCAGTATGGACATAATATTTCTTGTTTTGAAGAAGTTAAGATCGACATCAATGTAAGCTCCAATAATAATTCTAAATTGAGTTAAGTAAATTTTGCGCGCACAATAATTGGAGATTTTTTCAATAATATTTCATTAGATTGCTAGTTGACGGGTGGTCGTTTTCTACGGATAAGTAACACTATGAATCTTGATAGCATAGAGCATGGATGAGTTGGTAAGGATTGATAAATGGCTGTGGGCAGCAAGATTTTATAAAACGCGCAGCATGGCTAGTAATGCAGTGGACGGCGGCAAAGTGCATGTTAACCAACAACGTGTTAAGCCGTCATATCGAGTCAAAGTAAATGACATGCTGGTAATTTCACGGGTAGCTTTTCGGCAAGAAATAATAGTGCTCGCAATTTCTAGTAAGCGACGCTCAGCTAAAGAGTCGCAAGTACTATATAGAGAAACTGAGGAAAGTTTGTCTCAGCGTGAGATGGTAGCTACGCAGCGTAAGATTTTAAATCAGGGCTTGCCGAGAACTACTAA
>JANQKJ010000171.1 GCA_028281205.1 Gammaproteobacteria bacterium | reverse complement strand
TGCGACACATATCTAGCACTCTATCAACTGCAAGGATTAACCCTATTCCTTCTAACGGCAAGCCCATGGCTGCCAAAATAATAGTGATAGCTACTAGGCTTGCTGCAGGAATTCCAGCAACACCAATAGACGTCATTAACGCTAACACAACCACAGTAAACTGTTCAGCAAATCCAAGTTCTAATCCATAAGCCTGTGCAATAAATAATGCCGCAACACATTCATACAATGCTGTGCCGTCCATATTAATAGTTGCACCCAGTGGTAAAACAAAACTGGAGGTGCGATTAGAAACACCAGCTCGATCTTGCACACACTCAAGGGTTACGGGCAATGTCGCTGAGGATGAACTGGTAGAGAATGCAGTAAGTAACGCCGGTGACATTGCAGTAAAATGTTTAGCTGGCTTAACACGGCCAATCGCGGTTAACAACAAAGGCATAACAATAAAAATATGTAGTGCTAGTGCAGCCAACACAACAAAAAAGAATTTCGCTAAAGGAATAAATACTTCTACACCCGAAGTTACAACAATGTTGGCGACCAGTGCAAACACACCCAATGGAGCAAAGCGCATTATAAGGTCTGTGATTTTCATCATGACCTCAAATATGCCCTCAAAAAAGTTTTGCAAATTGCTCTTTAACTCATCGCGTAACTGCACGATAAAGTAACCAAACAATAAACTGAAAAAGATCAATCCCAGCATCTGCCCTTGTGCAGCTGCATGCACAATATTAGGCGGGATCATTCTTAGGAAGATACCGGTAATATCCCCGGCCCCTGCATCGCCTACTTTCTCAGTGACTTTATCAGTATCAGCATGCAGTCCCAACACATCCTTGGCCGGCGCACCATCAATCAATCCCGGCTGAAACAACATTACCAATACTAAGCCAATAGTGATTGCTATAGTGCTGGTTGCCACATAATAAACAAGCGTTTTACCACCCATGCGAGCAAAAGAACCATCCTGCTCAATGCTGACGATACCCACAATAATTGATGAAACAATTAAGGGCACAATAATCATCTTTAGCGCATTTAAAAACATTGCGCCAAAGAATTCATAGATTGAAGTTAAGTCAAAGCCACTGACTTGATTGATAGAATTTGTTAACGAACCAACAATAACTGCTAAGGCTAATGCAATTAAGATTTGCCAATGCAGCTTCATTTGTTATTTATCCTCGTTATAGATTTTCAGGAAACACAACTACATCACCGGTTTCTCGAAGCGCTTTCACCATAGCAGACATTTCGCGCCTGCCATAACGACCCTGTAAAGAAATCAACTCGGCTTGTTCAAGATTAGCAGCAGCTTCATCTACATCGATAACCTCATTAAGCCTTATGACAGCAAATTTTCCATCACTAAGTTCTACACCATCAAACACGGGCATATTGTTTTCTGGTGTCGGCAAAGAAAAAACTCGACTGACAATTTCTGCTGGCGCAGAATCATCATCACGTAACAATGAACCAATAGTCTGTAGCGAAGTATTTAATTCTTTTGCAACATCATCCATTGCTTGAGCATTTTGTTCCAGCCCAGTGATGACCTCTTCTCCTTCTGCTATTAATTTCTCGCGCGCTTTGGATTGAATTAGAGTTGCTTTAATTTGCTCAGCAACATCTGCTAGCGGCTGTATTTCAGCTGGCTCATGCTCAGCAACACGCACTACCATAATATGACCTTCTGCTACTTCTAGTGCAGCACTATTTAGGCCTTTATTTATCAAGTCATCAGAAAATGCGGCAGCAACAACACTAGGAAATGAAGCAATACCTTCAGTTGTTGGACCAACTATCCAGTCACTTGTTTGAACTTGCATATCAAGTTCTTCAGCAGCGACAGATAAATTATCTTCATTAACATAAGTCAGGTTAGACAACTGCTCATGTTGTTGATAAAACTCTTCTTCGGAAGCTTCAGCTCTTAATTCATTCTCAATTAACGTGCGCACTTCTGCAAAAGGTTTTGCTTTTGGCAATGTAATATCTTCAAGCTGTATTAATTGGATACCTAAGGATGTTTTAATTGGTGGACTTGATTCACCTTTCTGCATCGAAAAAAGTTTATCCATGAATACTGGGTTATCGATATCAGTACGCGCCAAATAACCTAAGTTACCACCATTTTTCGCCGAAAAAGTATCTTCAGATACTGCTTGGGCAACATCAGCAAAATCTTCGCCATTTTTAATTCTTTCATCCGCTGCTTTAGCTTTCTCAAATGCAGCAGTAATCTCTGCTTCTGATGCATCTTCAGCTAATTTAAACAATATATGATTTGCTTTTCTTAATTCAGCTGACTGATAGCGCGTCGGGTCATCATTGTAGGACTTAAGTAGTTCATCTTCACTGAATGACAAAGCATCAGCGATAGTTTTTTGCTTGACTTCTAAATACTCAAGTTTGACACGTTCTAAAGAATTGAATAACTGCTTATTAGATTGGTAGTAAGACGCTATCTCATCATCACTAACTGAAATAACACTAGGGTCTGATTCAAGTAGCAGGTAATCAAAATTTCTTTTCTGTTGCTTTAGTGCTGCATAGCGTTGCATATATTTACTAGGTAAAAAGCTTGAATATACGGCACTACCTTGATATTGATTTATAGTTTCTTCCTGACGTAGCTGTTCTTCAAATTCACTAGGGCTTCTCCCTTGCGATGCAAGAAGTTGTTCATAACGAACAGGGTTAAATCGACCTGCTTCCTGGAACTGTGGTACCGACTGAATACGTTCAGCCAACTTGGAATCACTAATACGATAACCTGCGCGTCTTGTTTCTTCACCTAACAAAGCGTTCTGTATCAACGTATCAAGAACATTTTCTTTTAATTTATTTTCGTCGCTGTAGAGACTGTCAAAGGAATCGCCAAGAATTGATCTGAGGTAGCGACTTTGATCCTGCAATTGAGCATCAAATAAGCGTTTGGTGATTTCTTCACCATTGACTTTAGCAACATTTTGATCGGCCGGCCCGCCTAAATATTCGTGGATACCCCATAGTGCAAATGGTATCGCTAGTAGTGCAACAATAATGTAAGCAAAAATTCCACTTGCCCCATCGCGGATCTTCATCAACATAGATAGTACTCAATCAACGTTAGAATTTGAAAAAAAGAGGCATTATACAAGATAGGGGAAGATGAAATCTTCCCCTATTTGTAAAAGATGGCGGAGTGGACGGGATTCGAACCCGCGACCCCCGGCGTGACAGGCCGATATTCTAACCAGCTGAACTACCACTCCATGTTCGATTTTGCGTATTGGTGGGTGCTGAGGGGATCGAACCCCCGACCCTCGCCTTGTAAGGGCGATGCTCTACCAGCTGAGCTAAGCACCCATGCAAAAGGCGCGCTAGTTTACGGCATCCTTGAGTGCTTTACCAGCCTTAAAAGCAGGAACTTTAGATGCTTTAATTTCCATTGGTTCACCAGTACGTGGATTCCTTCCGGTTCTTGCACCGCGCTCACGAACTAAGAAAGTTCCAAAGCCAGCGATGGCTACTTGATCACCACTTTTAAGTGCATCAGTGATTGCTTCAACCACTGCATCGACTGTTCTTCCCGCTGATGCTTTTGACAGATCTGCGGCATTAGCAACCGCTTCTGTTAACTCTGTTTTATTCATTGAATTGTGTTCCCCTGAATAGATTGTTATTAGAAGTCTTGCACGAAACTAATTAGCACAAAGATCTATCGATACTTGTTTTGATGTAACTAGAAAGTAGGAAGTTAATATAAAAATAAATTATTAATTTAGTTTTTATAAAAAACACACGATTACGATCTTTTATGCGAGTGCAACTTATACCAGCTTGAGATTCTCACTGTCAATAAAGACTAATGATGCCTTACTTCTTCTTTTTTATTGCCCAATGCAAGTATTTTCTTTTTTATCTCACTGAGGTTCTCCCCATCTTCCAACGGTGTAGGTTTCTCAGTTAATGCGATTTCGAGGACATCATCAATCCATCGGACAGGTCGAATTTCCAACTGTGCTTTAATGTTGTCGGGAATTTCCACAAGATCTTTTTCATTTTCAGCAGGTATCACAACTGTCTTAATACCTCCGCGATGTGCGGCCAGCAGCTTCTCTTTAAGACCACCAATAGGCAATACTTCTCCCCGCAAGGTGATTTCGCCTGTCATGGCTACATCTGCACGCACGGGTATATCGGTTAATGCAGACACTAACGCGGTTGTCATTCCGATACCGGCACTAGGGCCATCTTTCTTAACAGCACCTTCAGGCACATGAATGTGAATATCAACTTTATCGTAAAATTCAGGACTAACGCCTAATGTGACTGCACGGCTTCTAACCACTGTCTGGGCTACTTGAATAGATTCTTTCATAACATCTTCCAAGTTGCCTGTTGGCGCCATCATTTTACCTTTACCCAGTACTATCTCAGCTTCAATGCTTAGTAATTCTCCACCCACTTCTGTCCAGGCAAGGCCGGTAACTTGACCAATCTGATCCTTTTCATCTGCAAGTCCATAACGGTATTTGCGTACGCCTAAATACTCACTGATGTTGTCTGGCGTAATGACAAGCTTTTCAGATTCTTTGCCCAGCACAATTGACTTAACAACTTTACGACAGATTTTAGAAATCTCTCTTTCCAAACTACGCACACCAGCTTCACGAGTGTAATAACGGATAATATCAAGTACCGAATCTTGAGTGATTTCGATTTCAGTTTCTTTCAAGCCATTAGTTTTAATTTGCTTAGGCAGCAAATAGCGCATAGCAATGTTTAGCTTTTCATCTTCCGTGTAGCCAGGAATTCGAATTACTTCCATTCGATCTAATAACGGTCCAGGAATGTTCATGCTATTTGATGTTGCAACAAACATTACATCCGACAAATCAAAATCAACTTCCAGATAATGGTCACTGAAGGTATTGTTCTGCTCCGGATCAAGTACTTCTAACATTGCCGACGCCGGGTCACCTCTGAAGTCGGCCGCCATCTTATCGATTTCATCTAACAGGAACATAGGGTTCCTGACACCAATCTTGGATAGGTTCTGAATAATCTTTCCTGGTAAGGAACCAATGTAAGTACGACGATGCCCACGTATTTCCGCTTCATCACGCACACCGCCTAATGACATGCGGGTATACTTTCTACCTGTAGCACGCGCAATCGACTTACCTAAAGAAGTCTTACCTACTCCGGGAGGTCCAACCAAACATAGAATAGGCCCTTTAAGTTTCTTAACTCGTTGCTGTACCGCGAGATATTCTAGAATTCGCTCCTTAACTTTTTCCAAACCATAGTGATCTTCTTCAAGAATATTCTCAGCATTTGCCAAGTTACGATTAATCTTGCTTTTCTTTTTCCATGGTGTACCCACCATCCAATCAAGATAGTTACGCACCACAGTTGCTTCAGCCGACATAGGCGACATCTGCTTGAGTTTATTTAATTCTGATGTGGCTTTTTCTTTTGCCTCAGTAGGCATACCCGCATCTTCAATTTTTTGCGCAAGCTCTTCGACTTCATTAGGCGCATCTTCCATGTCACCCAATTCTTTCTGAATCGCTTTCATTTGTTCATTCAGATAATACTCACGCTGACTTTTTTCCATTTGTTGCTTAACACGGCCACGAATGCGTTTCTCTATTTGCAACACATCCAATTCGGCTTCGATAAGATTCATCAAATGCTCAAGTCGCTCATGGGTAGAAACAATTTCCAACACATGCTGTTTTTCTTCAAGCTTAAGAGACATGTGCGCTGCAATGGTGTCTGATAACCTGCTAGGATCATCAATACCTGCAAGCGAGGTAAGCACTTCAGGCGGAACTTTTTTATTAAGCTTTACGTACTGCTCAAATAGACTAACAATCGAACGCGACAACACTTCAAGTTTCTTTTCATCATCAGGTTCTTCATTATTCAATACTGAAATATCAGCAGTAAAATATTCTAACTCTTCAGCAAAGCGAATCACTTTTGCACGTTCCGCACCTTCTACCAATACTTTGATGGTGCCGTCAGGAAGTTTAAGTAACTGCAAAATAGTTGAAAGCGTCCCAATGTTATGAAAATCATCAAAAGAGGGTTCATCAAGTTCGGCGCTTTTCTGAGCTACCAGTAAAATTTGTTTGTTATTTGCCATAGCCGCATCAAGTGCTTGAATGGACTTATCGCGTCCAACAAACAACGGTATGACCATATTTGGATATACCACTACATCCCGTAGGGGTAAAACTGGAATATTGCTAGTATCTGAAATGTCGATTGGGCTATTTTCTTGCTGATCAGCCATTAGAGACTCCTTTGAGTCTGTAGAATTAGTGTGTGAATCATAGTCACACTATATAAGGTCAGTTGAAAATCATTTCAAGTTCACTTACTGAATTAGCACACACTGCCCAAGGCAATGTCTGTACATGGGAATCATTCTTCAGAAGCGGCTTTTTCGAAATCGTTACTTTCATAAATGAGATACGGCTTAGCATCTCCTTTGATAACGGCTTCATCCACTACGACTTTAGTGACACCTTCGATAGAAGGTAAATCATACATAGTGTCTAGAAGGACATTCTCGAGAATAGTACGTAAGCCACGTGCACCGGTTTTACGCTCCATAGCTTTTTTAGCGACTGCAGTAAGCGCATTAGGTCGAAACTCGATTTCCGCATCTTCCATGTCAAACAGACGTGTGTACTGTTTAGTTAAAGCATTTTTAGGCTCGGTAAGAATTCGAACCAAGGCGTCAGAATCAAGTTCTTCCAAGGTTGCCACAACTGGCAGACGACCAACAAACTCTGGGATCAATCCATAACGAACAAGATCTTCAGGTTCAACACTATGAAGAATTTCACCTACGGAAGTATCTTCTTCCTTGCCACGCACTTCGGCGGAGAAACCAATGCCGGTTTTTTCAGTACGATCAAGAATAACTTTATCTAATCCGGCAAACGCACCACCGCATACAAA
>JANQKJ010000156.1 GCA_028281205.1 Gammaproteobacteria bacterium | reverse complement strand
AAATTCTTCAACTTTACCACACTCTTCACAGCTCAAAAAACCATGATGACCAGATTTTTCGGTCATTGAACAGAGCATTACTCCACCAGAGCTTGGGTGACGGTGGATAACCCCAATATCTTCAAACTTTTCAATGGCGCGATACACTGTTACCAAATTAACTGCTGCATCTTGCTTTATAATCCAATCATGAATTTCTTTGTGACTAGCTGGCTTTTCCATGTTTATCAAAGCTTTTAACACTAAACGGCGTGGCTGTGTGTCACGCATTTTAAAGCGATTTAAAATAATTTGAGGATCAGGTTTCATGCTAATTTTATACTGTAAGAAATTTGTAGATGCAAATTTTTTTCAAAAGAAAATATGTTCCGTGAACTATAAAAAAAGCTTGTAGTGGTACTTGATACGTAACTACACATTAGCTTTTATATCAACAAAAGAATTGCTTTCTAGGTCATCTAGTTTATTTGCAAATAATTTGCATTTAGATTTATTCCTGATAAAGTTTCTGCAAATACTTTTTCAACTACATGAATAGACTACCTGTTACTGTTCTATCAGGCTTCCTTGGATCGGGCAAAACAACACTACTAAAAAAAATTCTAGAAAATCGTGAAGGAAAAAAGGTAGCCGTTATTGTAAATGATATGGCTGAAATTAACATTGATGCCAACCTGGTTAAAGATGAAAGCATGCTTTCAAAAACTGAAGAAAAGTTAGTTGAAATGACCAATGGTTGTATTTGCTGTACGTTACGTGAAGACCTTCTACTTGAAGTTCAAAATATTGCTAAGGAACAACGATTTGACTACCTGCTAATTGAATCGACTGGCATATCAGAACCAATGCCTGTAGCGGCTACATTTACATTTGAAGACGAAGATGGTAAGTCACTCTCTGAGTATGCAACACTTGATACAATGGTGACCGTAGTAGATGCCACAAGATTTTGTGATGACTACCTTTCAGAAGAAATGATTCAACGGCTTGAAAAAGGAATAGACCCTGAGGATGATCGTATGATTGTTGACCTTCTGGTCGATCAAGTTGAATTTGCAAATGTTATTATTATTAACAAAGCCGATCTTGTGAATGAAACAGAACTAGAGTTCGTGAGGCAATTTATTAAAAAGCTTAATCCCCTTGCTAAAGTTCATGTCAGTTCTTTTTGTGATGTATCTTTAGATGCTGTGCTCAATACTGGTCTCTTTGACATGGATGCAGCCAGTGAAATGTCTGGCTGGGCACAAGAGCTAAAACGTGGTGATGATAGTACACATGTGCCTGAAACAGATGAATATGGAATTAATAGTTTTGTGTACCGTGCACGCAAGCCTTTCCATCCAGAGCGTTTTTGGAAATTTATACAATTGTCTTGGCATGGCATTTTGCGAGCAAAAGGATATTTCTGGTTAGCCAGCCGCATGGAAGAAGTAGGACACATCTCGCAAGCGGGACAGGTACGCACACATGGATTTGCTGGCTTTTGGTATGCAGCTCTACCGCCCGACATACTAAAGCAACAAGTAGATGATGTTACAACCATACAGCAACAACTGTCTGAGTACTCTTGGGGTGACCGACGACAAGAAATTGTATTCATTGGTGACGACGTAGACCAGCATACCCTGACAGGGATACTAGACAGCTGCCTGTTAACCGACGAGGAGATGGCTCAGGGTACTGATGCTTGGCTGCAGCTCGCTGATCCATTTCCAGAATGGACCCCTATTCTTGACGAAGAAAACAACGACAAAATGTAGTGCTTCGCAATTTAATAATTGCGTTTGAAGTTTCGGCGTGGCTTTTCCTTCTTTGGTCGTGACTTCCGAACTAAGATGTCTTTGCCATCAAGCATTGAGCCATTGCATGCTTCAATAATTGCATCTGAATCTTCTTCAGACGTTGTATCTACAAATGCAAATCCACGTGACTGTTGAGTATCTCGGTCCAGGACAATGGAAACATTTTCTACTGAGCCAGACGATGAGAGGTGGTCCATAAGAACATCCTCTGTCACAGAGTCAGCCAGACCGGCAACGTACAATTTACATGGCTCAGTTTCTTGTTCTTGCTCACGAGCAATAGAAATATGCAAAGCACGACCATCAAGCTCCTGTTCGTTAAGTTGCGCAATTACTTGTTGCGCACCATCTTCTGATTCCATATCGACAAAGGCAAACCCTCTGGGTTTTCCACTTACTTTGTCGGTAGGTATTTTAACCGAAGCGACTGGAGCAACCGCAGAAATATGTTGAGAAAGAGCCTCTTCGGTAGTATTCCATGAAAGACTACCAATAAATAAAGATTGAGACATTGGATGTATTGAGAAAAGATAACTAGTAACACTCGACTAGAGTGCTGCGACAGTATGGATGGCTATGCTGCTAAAGGCAAATATTTTGCATGTAATCAAACCCACAATCGTAAGTATTTCTTTTATTAGGTGTATTCTTTTTTTGATTGGTCCAATCTTCTTCATAAGTAAGTGGTGGGCCGGGAGGGAGTCGAACCCCCGAATCCATAGGAGCCTGGTTTACAGCCAGGTGCGTTTGACCACTTCGCTACCGACCCACGTTGATGTGTGGACGTATTGTAAACAAACTCGCTACGTTCTCAACTACTTTTGAGGCTTTATACAATCGGCGCCTCAAACTTCTCTTCTATCTGCATTGAAGCATCATCGTCTGGTTCAGCCGCGGCTTCGTCCCATTTACGGAGCAGTTCTTCTACATCCTTCTGCGGCAAGCAGTACATTTTACGAGAGTGGTCTTTAATGCGAGCCGTTACGTCATTCATTGGCTGTGGTACATCAAGCGTTCTACCAGAGAAGGCCTCGCGGATTTCACCCTTCACTGACATTTTGGTGTAGAACTCACGGACACCGAGATTAATAATGTCACGCTCCTTGAAAATTGGCTCATATTCCTCAGCAAGGATGCGCGCATCTTCCGCACCCACGCGGAAGCTGATCATAGAACCAACGTTACCAAACACGGTTTGGCGGATCTTTTCACTTAACTGCCCCATGTATTGGTGTGCGATGGTGAGATCGAGGTGATATTTACGGGCTTCTGAAAGAATTTCGTAGAACGTGTCAGTGGCAAAGTTTTGGAACTCGTCAACGTAGAAGTAGAAATCAGGACGATCTTTTTCCGCAATGTCCGCCCGGCTCATCGCCGCTTGGTACATCTTGGTAATAATCATTGAGCCGATTAGCGAGGCGTTTTCTTCACCAAGCAGACCCTTACTCACTTTCATAAGCAGGATCTTCTGGCCGTCCATAACTTCACGGATATCAAACTTGGTATCTGGCTGACCAACAATGTTTCGGATCATGTCCGTGGCTACGAACTGACCAACTTTGTTGAGCAGTGGCGTAATCGCGTCGGCATCAAACTTTTCGCTCCAGGCAGCAAACTCACTCACCCAGAAGCTCTTTACTACGTTGTCTTGAATGCGGGCGACGATTTTTTGACGATAGTTTTTATCCGTCAGCATTTTAAGGATGCTTAGCACCGTGGTATTCGGGCTGTCGAGCAGCGCTAAAATTGTGTACCGGAGCACGTGCTCTAGGCGATCGCTCCAGTTGCTACCAAACAGCTTCTTAAAGATATCGAGAATACCGATGGTCAGCTGCATCTTGTACTTAGGATCCACCGCCATCAGCGGGTTAAAGGCAATTGGGAACTCGGTATCAGCCGGGTCAAATAGAATCACATCTTCAATGCGTTCTTCCGGAATCATCGCCAGCACGTTGTCTACCAAGTCACCATGTGGGTCGAGCACCGCTACACCTTTACCATTTTTAATATCGGTATTAATCAGCAGCTCCAAGAGCTTACTTTTACCTGAGCCCGATTTACCAACCACATAGAGGTGACGGCGTCGGTCAGACTCATGAATACCAAATGGGACAAAGTTATTGTGATAGTTAGTAACACCAAAGGCGCTTACCCCTGGCTCCCCTGCTCGCGGCAAATCCTCTGGCGGATCAGACTTACGCGCCAGCACATGCACTACGTGTGATACGTAGTCTGGGTTTGGCAGGTGGAACAGTGTTGCCACCTCCTTCGAACTGAAAATGAATGGCTTACCATGGTCGCGGCGTTTGTATTGCTCCAGCGCCGCTGGCCAGCTGCTCACGCGACCAGGCACCAAGCCGTTAATGTCGGTATCGGTAAACTGACCAAAGCTATCGACTA
>JANQKJ010000150.1 GCA_028281205.1 Gammaproteobacteria bacterium | reverse complement strand
ATTAGTAGTAAGGTTAAAACAATTAATGGATTTAGTGAAAGCACCAAAAAGTCTTATTATAACTATTAATGCAGGTGAGATTCCCCAAGACCATTGGACTCAAGTGTTGAAAATCGGTGGAGGAAGGATAGTTGGGGAAGGGTGCCACTTTATTGATTTAATGAGATTTTTGGTTGGCAAAAAGATAGTAGATTTTCAAGCAATGCAAATTGGAGACGCTCCAGGGATTGACGTTCGTGATGATAAGGCTGTTATTAATTTGGCATTCGAGGATGGTTCATTCGGGAGCATACATTATTTATCAAACGGAGGTAAATTGTTTCCGAAGGAGAGAGTTGAAGTGTTCTCTGATGGGGGGGTTATTCAGCTAGATAATTTTAGGAAAATGAAGGGATTTGGTTGGAAGGGCTTTAGTAAAATGAATTTATTAAATCAGGATAAAGGTCAAAAACAATGTGTGAAAGCTTTTACCGATGCTGTGCGAAATGGGTTGCCTGCCCCGATCCCTATTGAAGAGTTGCTTGAGGTGGCTAGAGTCACAATAAACATTGCAAGTGATTTACAGCATTAGTTTTAAGGAAATTTGAATTGAGGGTAATAAGCAAAATATATTTGTTTTTGCAAACAGTTAGATATTTGAAGCTAATACAGATTTTTTACAGGATTAAATATAAAATTTTACCCATTCGATCTGCAGGTATAAGAAATCAATCGTTTGAGCGTAGAAAATTAAATATCGATTTTCCGGTTTGGGCTAATTCAAGCTGGAATGAAGATGGAGTTGTTAGTTACTTAAATACAGAAATTAAGGTTGATTATAAAAATACTTGGGAAGTAGAAGCTGATGTTCTTTGGTTATATAATCTTCACTACTTTGATGACCTGAATTCATATGCTGTTGGCAGCAAAAAGAAGTTTTATTCAGAACTGATTAATTCATGGATTAGTTGCAATAACCAATCGAATGATATTGCCTGGGCTTCGTATCCAATTTCACTAAGGATAGTTAACTGGTGTAAATTTTTTTGGCGTATTAATGACATTGATTCGGACTGGATAAAGTCACTATGGGTGCAAGCTGAGTGGCTTTTTTGCAGATTGGAATATCACATACTCGGGAATCATTTGTATGCTAATGCTAAAGCACTTGTTTTTGTTGGAGTATTTTTAGGGGGAGATTTTGGAGATAGATTGCTAATTAAAGGGTTGTCAATAGTTAATAGCCAAAACAAAGAACAGTTTTTGCAAGATGGCGGCCACTTTGAACGCTCACCAATGTATCATAATATTATGCTTTGGGATCTACTTGATCTGATTTTTCTTGCCGAGCATTCAGGAAATATAAAGCTCTCAAATAGTCTGGCTGAATGGAAATCTATTGCCCTCAAAGCAATAGAGTGGATGGGTAAAATGGCCCACCCTGATGGTGATATAGCTTTTTTTAATGATGCTGCGCTGGGTATAGCGCCAACTTATGCAGATATATGTATGTATGCTGAAAGATTAGCTTTGTGCTCATATAGAGGTGGCGATTGTAAATTAGTTAAAGCAAAAATGGATTATCTAGAAGATACCGGCTATATATGTTTGAAAAATCAGGACTATAAAGTAATTTTAGATGTGGCAGACGTCGGCCCCGACTATTTACCAGGTCATGCCCATGCTGATACACTTAGTTTAGAGCTTTCGCTTTTAGGGCGTCGCATTATTGTCAATTCGGGTACATCAGTTTATGGTATCAGTGATGAGCGTCATCGACAGCGTAGTACCAAGGCGCACAATACGATTTGTATTGATGACGATAACTCTTCAGAAGTTTGGGGTGGTTTTAGAGTTGCGCGGCGGGCGAGGGTTTTTGATATTAATGTGGATTTTGATTCAATGATTGCTATCGCAAGTCATGATGGCTATAAGCGTTTGCCCGGTCGCCCTATACATCAAAGAAAAATTACATTGCAAGAGAAGCAGCTAACAGTCGAAGACAATATTACTGGCGATGGTAAGCATGAAATTGAAGTAATTTGGCATTTGCATCCTGATGTCAAATGCTGTTGGAAAGATGAAATGTCGGCGATAGTTTTACAGTTTGATTCTGATGAGAGTTGTAAGCGGGTTAACCTGAGTATTGATGGAATTGAGGATTTCCATGTGAAAGAGTCTACTTGGCATCCTGAGTTTGGCAAAGCAATTCCAAATTTTAGTATAGTAGGAGTAATTCAAGATGTCTTACCGATAAGTATTACCACAACTTTATCGTTGCTTGCATAATTATGAAAATATTTTGAGTATGAATATAAGGATTCTAGTTTTAAGTTTTTATTTTAAACCTGACCTATCGGCCGGTTCATTTAGGACTACTGCATTTGTAGAGCAGCTTGCGACTGTATTGCCTGAGCATGCTGAAATAGATGTTTTGACTACAAGGCCTAACCGGTATCATAGTTACCAGGCTGAAGCACCAGGAGAGGAAAGTATAGGTAAAATTAAAGTACGGCGCTACAAACTGCCATTGCATAAGAGCGGTATGGTAGACCAGTCTAAAGCTTTTGTTAGTTTTGCTTGGCAAGTACTTCGACAGATTCGCGGATGCAAATACGATTTAGTATATGCGACATCGTCTAGATTATTTACTGCATTTCTTGGGGCTTTATGTGCGAACTATTTAAAAGCGCCGTTATATCTAGACATTAGGGATATATTTGTTGATACGATTAAAGATATTACTTACAGGCCTTTATTAATGGTTTTATTGCCTCCACTTAAATTTGTAGAGAAGTATACTATTCGGTCTGCATCTCATGTTAATCTTGTTTCTAGAGGCTTTTTGAAATATTTTGAATCACGTTACCCTGGTAAAAAATTTTCAATATTTTCTAATGGCATAGATGATGAGTTTCTTAAAATTGATTTTTCATTCAGACAGTTACTGAATAAGCGGAATCGGAAAATTGTTTATGCTGGGAATATAGGAGCTAGCCAAGGGTTGGATCATATAATACCCGAGTTTGCAGAAAACCTTCAACCCGATTGGCGGTTACAGATAATTGGCGATGGCGGTACTAAAGTAAAACTGCAAGAGGCTGTGCGAAACAAGAAGCTAGTTAATGTAGATTTCATTGACCCGATACCTCGGGAGCAGCTAATAGAGTATTATCGAGATGCAGACGTGCTTTTTTTGCATCTTAATGATCGAGAAGCATTTCATAAAGTATTGCCATCAAAGCTTTTTGAATATGCGGCTACAGGTAAACCGATTTTGGCGGGCGTTGCTGGCTATGCTGAGCAATTTATTGCTGAAGAAATTACCAACGCTCAGAGTTTTAAGCCTTGTGATGCGTCTATGGCGATGATGGCGTTACAGCGTTTAAAGTTAGAATATAAGCCTCGCGATAAATTTATTTCTCAGTACAAAAGGCGTAATATAATTGATCAACTTGCTGAGAATGTGTTACAGGTTGTTAAATAAATGACTGTGTTAGTTACAGGGGCGAACGGTTTCCTTGGTCGGGCAGTAATTAAGCAATTGATAAAGCGGGAACATGCGGTGCGTTGTGCAGTCAGGTCGGCGAGCGCTAACTGTTACAATGATACAGTTGATGTGATAACTATTGGCGATGTTAACTTGAAAACAAATTGGGACAAAGCTTTGCAGGGGGTTGATTCTATAATACACCTTGTTGCTAGAACGCATGTAACTCATAAGGAAGGTGCTGATCCATTGCCGCTGTATCGCCGTGTCAATGTTGATGGCACTAGGAGTTTAGCGCAGCAAGCGGTAGCTGCAGGTGTGCGGCGTTTGGTTTTTGTAAGTTCTATTAAAGTAAATGGTGAAAGGACGTCATATAAACCTTACACGGAGTTGGACGAACCTGCGCCTGAGGATGCTTACGGAATTACTAAAAATGAAGCTGAGAATATATTGATTAACACGCTTTATGGTACTGATACAGAGTATGTTATTGTGAGGCCGCCATTATTGTATGGAGTAGGTGTTAAAGCTAATATGCATTCTTTGCTAAGAGCAGTGCTTAAGGGGTTACCATTGCCGCTGGCAAGTGTACTGAATAAGCGTAGTCTTCTGGGTGTAAATAATTTGGCAGATTTCTTATTATGTTGTCTTGATCACCCTAATGCGGCACAAAAGAAGTTTCTTATTGCAGACGACGAGAGTGTATCTACCCCTGAGCTGGTTTGTTTGTTAGCCAATGCTGCAGGTGTTCCGTCCCGTTTACTACCATGCCCAATTAGTGTATTGCGACTATTTGGGAAAATCACGGGACGTGCTTCTATGATAGATAAGCTGGTTGGTTCCCTGCAAGTCGATAGCTCTTTTGCCAGGCGTGAGCTTGAGTGGCAGCAACCATTTTCTATGCGAGAAGGCTTGCAGCAAATGGTGGATTCAGTGACTCAAGCTAAAATGTATACTGAGGGTTAAATTTTTTCGGGAGGCTAGTATCGTGATTTTAGTGGTTGTGGCACACCCAGATGATGAGGTGTTAGGTGCTGGGGGTAGTTTGATTACCTTAGCCTCGCGGGGAGT
>JANQKJ010000133.1 GCA_028281205.1 Gammaproteobacteria bacterium | reverse complement strand
AGTCGATCAAAATCTGTCATTCCATTACGTACGAGTCCATTTTCATTAATGTGAAGAACATCAGTCGTGGTACTACCAATATCAACAAATACTGTGTTTTTCATATTCATTGCAAGCAATTGCGAACTGGCGATCCAGTTTGCTGAAGCAACACACTCCTTATTATTTAAAGCTTGCTCCAAGGTTAACAACCCCTTACTAGAAAAAAATCTAGCTTTTTCTTGATTAGTAACATATTCAATAAACGCTAATATAATTTTTTCAACACCATCATCATGGGAGGCAAAAATATCTACTAACTCTCCTGTCATGGTTACATTATGCTTAGTAATAGTATTAGGAATTTCATTCACTGCCAGCTTAAAAACAGAGATTAATTCCTCCATGCCTTTCCACAAGGGACAATCCCATTGACGAATAATCAATTGACCATCTTTAACAAAAGCTAATTTAACGTGCGCACCACCAATATCCCAACCAGCAAATTGACAATAGGATTCAGTCAACTCTCACCTCTACAACATGATTATTTATTTTTATTTCATTGGGCAACTCTGAATTGATTGCACTATTAAGACACAGTTCGGCAGGATTATCTTCAAGCACCCCACTAAGCCCAACAAATGATGAGGTTAAACGTGGATTAATATCAATAATATAGTAGTCACCTTGCACGTCTATTAAATCAACACCGACATAACCTTTCAAACCAGGAAATGTATTTAAAATCTTATTAGCTAATATTTGTATATTTTCATTTACTGGATAAGCATTAACATGGCACGCTTTTAATGCCAATTTTCTTTCACCTTCAATAATTTGCTCATTAACAGACATCACCCTTACATCGTTATTTGAAAACAATAGAGATATACTTAAATGATTTCCCTCTAGATATGGCTGCACAACCCACATCAAATAATCATCAATCAATTGCAAAGCCTGCTTTCCATTCTCGCACCGCATTAAACCTTCACATCCAGCACCATGTCGGTATTTAATTATTACTGGCTGGGCATATGCCAACGCTTCCTCTCGCGTCATATTTTGAGCAGTTAAGATGCCATTTTTTGTCAAATGTTGTGCACAAGTTAATTTGTCACTAGTGATATGAATACTGTTAATATCACAATTAATTAAAGTAATTTTTTCCTTATCTAAATGAGTAATTATAGTTTCTAATATTCCCTCACTTTCTGGTGCAATGATCCAAGTTGCATCACACTGAGTCGCAATTAATGTGAGTTGTTGAATATAGTCGAACGCATTCTCGACAGCATGCACTTCGACATTATCGATAGATAAATTGATACGGGAATCACAAGTTGTAACCAGTTGAACACCATTAATTTTAGAACATTCATTCAAAACAGCATGCAACATTAGCTGACCTTCTTGTTTTAAACTCTCAGGTAATGGATCATTAGCAATACCACCACCGGTTATAAACTCACTCACAAACAAACGCATCAATGAAGGTAATCCCTGTAATAGACTATAAGCAAGGCAATGTTGTAATCGCTAAAATGGGTATGCGTGAAAAATATGAACCAGCAAGTTCCTTATTATGTAAATCTTCAAATTTATATGATGTTATAGACGCCATTTTAAATTTAGCCGATTTCAAAACAATTTATATTGCAGACTTAGATTGCATAGAAAAGCAACAACTAGACACTTATTTATGGACCGAGCTGTGCCAACATTATAAAGATTTAGAATTTTGGATCGACATAGGTTCAGTATATAAGCAATGGCCTAAATTTATGGGCCATACAACTAATGCTCGCCCGGTCTTGGGCAGCGAATCTTTTCCAACCAATATTGATTTAGAATCAGGCATCAAACTATTAACGACCTACAAGCCCATAATATCAATAGATATTATTGAAAGCGAAGTTCTAGGGCCAAGCAATCTATTAAACTCAGCTAAATCATGGCCTAACGATGTCATTATACTGTCTATTAGCCACGTTGGTAGCAACCAAGGCCCCGATAAAAAAACAATTTCTCATATTCAAGCACTTATTCAAAATAAAAATTTATATTACGGTGGAGGCATAAGAAATAAGGATGATATTAACCAACTCAGCGGCTTAAATATAGCAGGCGCACTGGTTGCCAGCACATTACATAATGGAAAATTAACTAAACAAGAAATTGCTGAATTTAATTCTTAACAACTTTTAATTTGTTAGTTTTATCAAGCAAGCTAAGTTGTTGGCGTAACACTGATCGACCTAATTCTTGCCTTGAAAAATGCTTTAGTGACAAATCTGCGAAACCCGCCTGCATTTTTTCTAAACTCGGTCCCTGGTACTGACAATACGATTGGGTTGTTTCAAATGTTTGCAACTCAACCAGACCAGGCAAATAATCAATTAATCGCTCCCAGATGAATATATTGAGCAACTCAGTGCTTGAACGCCAGCCCAAATCGCTAGAGACAAAATTTAAGTTCTGATGATCAAGCTTTTCTATAACGCGTTTTTTTACTATCGACTTTAAATAGCCGTAATCAATCACAAAACCGGTTAACGGGTCTATTCTATCTTTAATTTTTACATTTAACGTATAGCGGCCACCATGCAGGTTTTCACATTTACCTGGATGATCTGTAATAAAGTGGGCTGAATCAAATACCAATTCTTTGCTCACTGTCGCTCTTTCTACCTGCGCAAAAAATCTTTCAGTAACACATGGAATCTCCTGCAAACACGACTCAACTAAACTCAGCAAACGTTGCGCATCCTGTAAAGACTCAGTCCTATATAAATTTTTCTCTTGCTCAATATCTTCTAGTTGCACCCAGCGAATTTGGTACTCATCAGTCAATCGCTTAAGCAAAGCATTAATTTCTTGATTTTCAGCTAAAGATAGAAAAACGTAGCCATTGCGTAACTCACTTGAACGCGCGATCACAACAGACAGAAACAAGTCAAAGTCAATTTCGTTACACAGTTCTGAAAATTTATGCTCATATTTGTACGGTGTCTTGATGAGATTATTCGGCACAACTCGGTGACTTGTTTCTGTATACGAATACTCTTGTCGAAACTGAAAACCGAATACCTGCAAATCTCGCAAATACCACAGCAATTCATCCAAACGCCTGATCTCACTCGACAAGCAAATAAATTCGCCATTTCTAGTAAATGCATCTGTAATTAATAATGCACTTAATATTGACGAAGCTCTTATTGATGGCTTGTCGGCAGAAAGCGAATAATAAGAAACATCATCGGTTGCATTAACCATAGATTCGTTCACCAACAAGTCCAATGACACATGGTGCCGAATCGCATATTCTTGCAGAGTCAAACCACAACACTCAGCTAAATGAGCATTATTAATCTGTTCAACATCATGTTGGCATTCAAGACATTTCATAACGTTACTTTACGATGAAATTGCAGACAAAAAAATACCTCGAGTTGACTAAACAACCCGAGGTACGTGTACCTACAATTAAAAGATTGCTTAGAATCCCTTGAATGGATGCTCTGCAGAATCTTTTTGTGCAACAACTGTAGATGCTTTTGGCTCATCATTGATTGCACGCTCAATTGATTGCTTAACAGCTTTGTAGTTGTTTTCGTAGATAGCTTCGTCGCTCTTAGCTTCCCAGTGAATGAATACACCAACACAAACGAAGATGTCATCAGCTTCATCAGCCGGAATAGTGCCGTCTTCAACACAATCAGCAACTGCTTTTGCAACCGCTGCTTGAGCAGGACCAAACATTTGAACTGCTTGAGTAGCGCCTTTGATGGTTACTTTGTTGAACATCATTGTGTTTGGCTTACAAGGAAGGTTGGGTGCAACAACAGCTAACAAAGTAGAAAAACCATCTTTGTTGTTTACTAAACCGTTACAGAAAGCTGTCTCTACTGCTGAACCACGTGGGCCCATTAGCAAATCGATGTGAGCGATTTCTGCCATAGTACCAGATGGGTCATTGTCATTCACAAGTGACTCACCAACCATTACTCTGTTGACTACTGCCATTTAATTTCTCCTAATTAATTAGTATTGTTTGTTTACAAACAGCCGTAAAAATTTACGATATTAAGTTATGGGCCCCTCCCTAATGAAAACTACTAGTAAGTTTTCACACTATAGTTCGTCCCTTATGCTCACCTACTCAAGTGCCAGATTCAAGCATCGCTACAAACACAGTAGCAACTGTGATATCTGCTGTCGTCCCAGGATTAATCCCAGCTTGTTTCAGTTCATTATCTAGAGATAACAAGTCCGATACATGGTCCGTTGGGTCCCTGGAAGCCAACACTCGATTGGCAAGAGGCGCAATCATATCACTAATTTCCTGTGCTTTTAATAGACCTTTTTTACGAATTATCAGGGTATCTGGCACCCTAAGCCACTGGTTAAGAAATACTGCCGTGACAGCCCATTGTCGGCTGCCCCATTGAGCTAAATATTGCCTATAAATGGGCAAATTATGGTCAAAAATGTCTTCGTATTGATTGGCATATTGGAAAGCAATGCGATCGTGCTGCGCCGACATTTGCATTGCTTCTAATAGCGTCACTGTCGGCTCACTAGCAACATCTTGATTATCAACTTTACCCATCCCTCCTGGCGTTGCAAGTTGAATAGCCTGATATGCATATTTGGCATCCGTAATCGATAATGTTGATAATACTTTTGCAAGTTTGAGTCGTAGATCAGCATATTCAGCAACTTGCTCAAGCACCTCAACGATGGGTGCAATCAATAAAATAATACCTAAATTAGTGTTATCTCCAACCGCTTCATGGGTTGCCTTAACGGCTTTAAAAATGCGCTCGCCGACACATGAACTGGATTCAAACAAAGCCTCGCTAGACGTTTGCGCACTAATTTCAAATTGCTCAACGCGCATACCATGCCCGTCCGCATGGTAACCAACATTACCAGGCTTAATAGCACGTAATTCAAGTTGACACGCTTGTTGATAGTATCGTTGATTAATACCAGGTTGATTCATTGGTGATTAACTGAACTGCATAGTAAGGCCACTGTAGGCAAGAAACTTCTCGATAATCACATCCGACAAATTAACTGCTGTAGTCTGCTGTAAGCCTTTCCAAGCAGGCACGCTATTGACTTCAGTGATCCAGAATTTACCATGCTTATCCTGAATTAAATCCACACCAGAATACTCCAAGCCAGTTATTTTCACAGCATCCAATGCCATTTGTTCTACGCTTGGATCGAGCTTTATTGCTTCAACTTTTCCTCCCTGCGCAACGTTAGTAATCCATGTCTCACCAGTACGCTTCATACTTGCTGCAATCTCATTACCTACGACAAACACTCTATAGTCGACACCCACACTGTTACCCGAGTCGACGTATTCCTGAACATACATCACTCCATGCATTAACGAATAATCAATCAAATCAGATTTATGAGTAATACGCTGTACACCTTTGCCTTGGGAACCAAAGATAGGCTTGATAACGACTTGTTTTTGTCTATCTATAAACTCATGTATTTTATTACTAATATAATGTAAGTCACTGCTATATATAGAATTTGGTGTAGAGATAGCCTTACTTTTAAGTAAAAATGAAGTCATACCTTTATCCACACTGCGCTCTAAAGCTCGCGGATTATTAAACACCGGAACCCCTAAATGCTCTAGGCCATGCAATATATCTAGGTAGTAAATAACCTGTTCCAAACTACCACCTGGCACACCACGCACAAACGCGGCCTTTGGTAGTTGGTCAAAACCAGGAATATCAATATTTGCTCGATCAGAGCTTAAATCGAAATGACAATCTTGCAGACGAATAAAGCATGGTGAATAGCCACGCTTTTCAAGTGATTGTGTTAGTTGCCGACCGTGCCAGCCGGGATCATCTGTAACAATAGCGATGTTTGCTTGATCACTAGCCACCAAATGATTCTTTCAATAAATCGAGATTCACTTCACCCGCAATAAAAGTATTACCACTCTCTACCGCTGTCACGCTCACTTGTGCAGGGCTGAATAACATTTGGTCGATTTGGTAGAAATCATATTTTGCATCGGCAAATACTTTAGCAAACGGCTTACCGTAGTCCTTAGATGTATTGGAAGGCAAATTTGTCGCCAATTCTTTGGCATCTTCATCAGACCCACTCACATATAATTGCACACGACCGGCAAAAAGAATGGCATCGTTGGTACGGCCCATTGCCTGAACAAAATCTGGGATTGGTGGACACAGTGGGGCACTCCCCGCTCCATCAATAATCCTTTCCAGCGGAAACTTAAGTTCATGCGCTTTATGGAGAGCAGTTTCTAACACTCTAGCAACCACTTGAACAACACCTGCTAAGCTTTTGGTTGGCGTGAGAATAACTGTAAGATTTTCAGCACCTACGCCACATTGCTCAGCCATTTTTGCAAGCAATTCTGAAGGCGGTTTTTTATCCACTTCCATAACAATGCATACATTATTGGCTTTGTCCTTATAGGCCAGCTCTTCATAAAGTGGCTCCCTTAAAGAAGCGGCCCGGCCCGGCCCAGACCCCAATGCATAAAAGGCTTCCTTACCTTCGCCATGAGATAATTGCCAACCTGCATACTGACTTCCCAAGCATGCCAGCACTGGATTGGCTGTATGCACATACACCGATAACGGCCATTGTGGAGCAGTATTGGTATGTGTAAGCGAAACATTGCCTAAACCACCTAAACATATTTCGCTAATGAGTCGACCTGCTTCTAGTCCACCAGGGTAATTAATACCAGCATCTACAATAGTTGCATCACAGCTATCTTTTTCAATACCAATGCGAAGGGCGTCAGCTCGATTGATGAGTTCTTGCACAATCGGTTGAGTAAGATCATTAATACTAGGTAGTTTATTCATTTTAATTATTTTCTAGTTTAGTTATATAAGTTATTAATTTATATGCTTTAAAATGGATTTTTCGCGCTCATCAAGTAATTGCTTTAAGTCGCCCTCAGCTTCATCAGCGTAAATACTACATATAGGCTCATGACATAAAACCGGTCGTCCAAACTCAGGAATGTCTTTACTCCAGGATGGCCAATCGTCGACATTGGCACCGACTATGCAATCGCCACGAGCATAGACAATGCGGTAAGCCGACATGGCTTCTCTTAACATCAATTTTGAAAGCCGCTCACCCTCACATACTCTGATGTGCTCGTCAACCAGATTCAAATGCGGATTGATACGTTCATAAAGTTCATAGGTAGCAGACAGTCGCGGATTAACTTCTAGCACATATAGACTGGTGTCTTGATCTTGTTCACGCAAAATCATATCTATGCTAAACACTCCTTTTAAGTTGAAGTGATTTATAATTTTACCTGCATAAGCTATTATTTTTTCATAGAAAATATTGTCAAGCTTCTTATTTGCTGTTGCACCTAAATATACATAAGGATAATTTTCCATCAGAGCACAAGAATGCAATTGATTGATACCCATGCACTGCAAATCAGTTCCATCTGTAATAAATAATGCTGAAATAGCCTCACCAGATATTTCCTGCTGCCAATAAGCAGAATTCTCCGCTCGCGAGCTGGCTTCTCGATGCACCCCAGTACCGCCACATGTATTTGAGTATTTATACAACCATGAATAGGCCCTTGAATCGGGCTTATGAGTGAAGCTCACCTGTGGATATGTGATATCCAATTCATCTAATACTGTAAAAAAATACTTGGACTGGTTTATTTTTTGTATGCTAGTGGCGCTACTCCCACATAAGCACCAATCAGTTTGATCACTGATCCACTCAGAGAGACCCTCAGCACCTGAACCTAGCAACACTTTAGCTTGAGAATAGCGTTTTTTTAACTTATTTAAGCAAACATACAATTTATTGGTTGGAAATTCACCGCTTACAAGAGGCAAACACCAACATTGTTTAGCTACCGCAAGTGTATCGATATCAGCAAAACCATCGACAGCAATAACATCGTAGCCCGCCCTACACGCTGACTCAGAGAGCGCGCGTGCCGAGTGGGCAATGATGATTAAGAGTTGAGACTGTTGATTAGCTATTGATTATTTACCGTTGACGTAATCGCGGGCGACTTCAAAAGCATGTTCAAAATGGAGGTAAACAGGTTTATCGGACTCACACATTTGCTTAAGCAGTCGATGTTGAGTCTGGTACTTGGCATTACCGATAGCGAGTGCACCAATACCTACCGCCCCACTATTAGAGCCACTAATAGGTGCGGCATCATCCATCACATCAAGTCCCGATATACCTGTGGGGGGTACCGCATTTACATCGGCAGCCACTTTAAGGCGGGTCGCGCTTTTAACTTGTTCTTCATTCATAACTTGCACGCCGGCGGCCGCGGTTGCGAATACCACATCAACTTCATCAAGAATATCATCAATATGTTCGTTCGCTTCACCCCTGATGCCAGTCATGTCTGAGCCGTACTCTGCATTACAGATACCGGCAACACGTTGTGCTTTATCTTTTTTACGCCCCATGATCTGAACATCAGCGCCTGCTTTAGCTGCAATGACAGCTGCGGCCATACCCACAGGGCCAGTTCCACCCAAGGCAACGACGCATTTATCTTTTAAATCAGTGCCGTGTACATCTTTAAGTGCTTTTTCAACCTTAGCCACCATACCAGCAGCAGTAGTAAAAGCTCCACTAGGGTCAGCAAATGCAGACACTTCAAATGGCGGCACCATCGATTCACGACAGATTTCCATCATATCCATGGCTGTATGCATATCACGACCACCAAAGAAAATACCTGTTCTCTTAACGCCACTGGGACCACGTGAGAAAATAGCATCTTGCACAAGCGCCTGAACTTCATCATTCTCTACTGAGATATAGGGTAAACAGTTAGTCCAACCTGCATCTATTGCCATGTTGACATCAAACGGGCTTAAGTTCTTTGCTGCAGTAATCATGTGTAATATGAATGGCTTTTCCATAGATTTATCTCTCTTATGTTGTATCCCAATGAAATAAAAACCCTCACCAGCAATAAATACCGCGGATGAAAAATTTTCAAAAGTTAAATTTAACCGATTTTTTCGCCGGTATTATGACTCTCACCTTGATTTGATTGAGGCTGTTCGTCTATTTGTGCAACAGTAACGACAGCACCTTTATTATTACCCTGAACTACTTTATAACTGAGTTGCTGTAGATGTGAGAATTTACTCTGTAACTCTTTAAGTATTGAGTGAGCCGCAAGGTCACTATCAAAAAAAGCAAATCCGGTTGGACCCCAAGAGCTCTGTCCAACGCCAGCAATATCCTTCTCAATTAGATATTCAATCACTTCCGCAACTGCTTGACTAGTGTATCGCCCCCCCTGGGCAGGCGCAAAATAATCTCCCACACGTTGCTGAATCTCGCGCACGCCAATACCAAATTCACGTATATTCTTTTCGATCACACCTGGAAGTATTCTGGCCAAGACTTGTCTTGACAAAAATCCCGCACAAGTATCTGAAAACCTAGGCAAAGTAGTAAACGCATCTGACTCGGGTGCGCCATGAAGCCCTAAATCGCTACGATCCTCGATTATTAGTATCCGCCAAGCCTCCGGAAATGAATGTCTAGCAATAGTTGGTGGTACCCGCGTGTTAGAACCACGACCCCCATCGACAATTATTCCACCCTGGTTAAATGCTGCCACACCGATGCCTGAACGCGCCCCTCTGCCTAATTCTTGAGCAACGCCAATACTATCTACGTCAATATCATATAGCTTGGCAACTGCAGTCCCCACACAAAGAGCAAGCTGCGTCCCTGAGCCTAAACCAGCATGCTCAGGAATCGACTC
>JANQKJ010000121.1 GCA_028281205.1 Gammaproteobacteria bacterium | reverse complement strand
GGTACCGGTTCCTGTCACAGTAACATTACCGGTGACATTTTCATTGATTATCGTCGGACAGGTAAATGAAGTCCCACCATTGGGTGGTGGATTAGTCGTACCTGGTTCGGTTGTACAACCGACAATGACAGTGGTCAAAATAACGGGGAAACTGATTCTCTGTATAGTTTTCATTATTTTATTTTCCAATTTGAACAAAAGAACGTGAACAAAAGGCTATTACCTTTATTTGCAATTTATTGGTAACAACTGACAGACACTAATAGATACCACAGCACAAGATAACCAGTGGTAACAAATAACTAATGCAATACCAAATAACTGATGTAATACTAAAAACTAGGTGTCTTACAAAAAATAAGTGCCTTACTGAGCGCTTCTTGTTTCGACCATACTTCTAATCGATAAACGAAGCAGTATGTTATGACGTTAATAATGAAGCTTCAATTATTTCTTTACAATATGCGAGCCAGTAGACATTGTCGTGTGCGCTACTACCGGTATGGTCTGGAGTATGGAGAACTCGTCCACAAAGTAGCCTATAGCAGTTGAAAGGTTATAGATAAGGTACCTAAATCAGGCACTAAGACGAGACCTCTTAATCGACCTAGGCGTCGCCTGGTAATTCCCTTAATCATGTGGCATTTCCACACTCACCATGTTCACCTTTTAAAGAACCTTCTTCAATGCATACCGTATGTAGGTAACGCAATGTATTAGATTGCAATATCTTTACGGTTTTTGCACTACATGGGTGCAACGTCCAGTAGATGCGACATCCATCGGTCTGACGCTATAAGAATAATCGCAGCCTCTCGCTGTTTATATCAGTAATCGAGCAACGAAAAAATAACTGAAAACCCCATCTTATAATTGTGTTCAGGATTTAAAGCTATCGTTCCCCCATGTAGTTCTATCGCTCGCTTTGCAATAGATAAGCCCAAGCCTGCATGATCTTTATCTGTGGAGCCTTTAGCGAATAGATCAAACAGATTTTCTTTATTATATACATTGGTTCCCATACCATTATCAGTAATGGTAAAGCGCCATTGTCCATTATCCTTATCGATTGTAATTGTGATAATTAAAGTAGAAGTTGGATCGATATGTTCTGCCGCGTTACGTAACAACTGATAGAACATTGAGGTAATAATAGCTGGGTGAATCGTTAACTGAGGCCACTCGCCTTCAATAACTAACTTTGCTGCTTGAAACTGAGGTATATCACCGCGAAGTTTTTCACTGGCCTGTTGAAAAGGTTCAGCTAGGCTGATCCGTTTTTCTGGACCACACTGGCTTGCTAACCGAGAATATTCAAGCAACCCGGCTAGTTTATTTTCGAGGTCTGACACCGCGGTTAACATCAAGTGCTGATAACGTAACTGATCGTCATTGTATTCGCCTTGCATGGAATCAAGCAACATGTTTGCAAGGCCCTTGATATGACGTACCGGTGCGCCAAAATCATGAGAAACAGCGTAGATAAATTCTTGTAGTTTGTCGGGTTCGCCCATGAGCTAACTGAGATTCGTTACCTGGCGTATAAATTAAGTTTACACTAATGATCAAAATCGAGCCAATTACCTGTTAACCAAAGAGATGGCCAATTAACTTAACTACGCATGACCGCCTAACAACAACCTAAAACTACCTCACAACAACTGCCTAATAACTCAGATAAATAAAGCATAAGAACGCTAAGACCTTACTAGATCAATCTACTTAGTTAGAGAAGAATCAATAAGTTAAAATATAAAATCAATATATTGCGTTAAGCAATATATTTAACAAAGCAGGATAATTATCTTGTTATAAAGGCTTGATATATTGGCTTGTCCAGTTGAGCCAATTCAACATCTGAAATGATTTTCGCGCTGCCTCAGTGCTTGAATAGACTAATGACAAAAAACGATAACTATGGTCAGGCGCGACGAAGCTACTGAATAGTTTAACAATCTTATAAAACTATTTTTCCATATGATCTTTACTAGTGATGTCCTGCAGTAGTTTAGCTGCTGTTTTTCCACTGATTTCATAGGGATCGAAGTTTTCTTGTGAGAAATACTTTATATTAGTTTTTCGGTTGATGTTAGTTTCAAGAAAAAGTTTCATTTCCCATTCATGAAACATGCGCTGAGAAATTTCACTATAGTCGAGCAGTGTTGGCTCGTAATGTCTCTTGTCAGCGAGAATTTTATGATAAACCGTATTAACCTCAGATCTACCTCCTTCTAGAACTTGTAAAAAGTACTTATTACTAAATACCAGTGCACCAGTTACGCCTAGTTCTGCATTGTTCTTACATGCCGATTCAATAATCTGATCCAAATCGTCACGATTTACGTCAGCAGCCACTTTACTTGCATAGATAAGTCTTGTTAAAAACACGTGATTTCCGCCCTGAGCTATTTGTTGAGAGATAAACTGAGTCTAGTTGTTGCGCAGTCTTCCAGCAAAACAGTTTTCGACAAAAATACGGAATAATTTATTAATTGAGGTCAAAAAACCTAGCTAATTTAGCTTATAAGGGAATACCTTTAGTTTCATTCTACGTTTATAGAATGAAGGGCAGCTCTTATATAACGTTAGTAGCTATTTACACGTTCTGCTGGGTTAATCATTTAGCATAAAATATTTTATTTCAGCTCAATGCTTCTAGCTGGTAAGTATAGTTTATTTCGATGTGTCACAGTTTTTACGAGCATATCGTTTGCAGTGACAAACCATCTAATCAGGTGCAAAAACTTCAGCTCTTATTACCAGTTTTTTAATATCCTTTTAGCTCCGCTCTAACCAAGGCGGCTTAAGTTAAAAAGATCAGTTTGCTTCCCTATATAACTCTCACATAGCACCTTTATCACATAGCGCCTCTAGTTGATATAAGATAGTCATCACATCGCCGCATTGGTGAGGATGATGTTTGCAAATAATTTTCAATGCAGTTGGCTGTACTAACACCATCGATACGGCTACATGACCAATTAATTGAAGGCCTATTACAATTAGCTTCTTTCTTCATTCTCGTTTATCTCAGTCCAGCCAATGAATATTGAACTAAGATATGGGTTGTTAATTATCCATTCAAACCACGATTAGCATCTTCTTACGCTAAATACTGTAACAATGCACCTCTTTGCTTTGTCATATTAAAACACTCTCAAACGTTACAACGAAATTTAGTTTATTAGCACCGAGGAACCCTTGTGTTAGCAACCAAACTGGTGTAGACAGTCACCCTGAATACAGTGATTAGCTTCAGTAAGGTTTTTCCAAACAATGACACCACAATGTATAACCAATGTTATATGTTTTTTAAATATGCACTCTGATGCTTTTATCATCAACTCTGCTAATCTTGATAACTGCTTTTGATTAATGAAATATGGCGGCAATATTTATTGCTATCGACATATTATGGTAAATTATTGCTGCTTTAGATCGATCTAGTATGTGAACACCCTTGTGGGTTAATGTATTAGCCTAATGTATTGAATGAATGTGCTGGACATAACGACTCGAAGATAACGACACTATGAAACACATGCCTTTTATAAAATATTTGTTTTTGATTGCGGTAACTAGCCTAATCGTTGGCTGTGGCGGATTTATCAAACCTGACCTCGAAGCGCTATACCAACTCAATGAATATCCCCTAAAGTCCCGACAGCAACAATTAATACAACCACCTGTCGTCGTTATTCCCGGTATCGTCAGTTCTACACTAAAAAACGCAGATGGTGACGAGGTTTGGTTTGGCCCCTGGTATAGATTGATGTTCCATGATTATCGAGAACTCGAGTTAGATATTGATCCAGTGACGTTATTGCCCAAACCTTCAACCATTACAGCGGGCACCCTGCCTGACAAAGTACTCACATTTGATTTTTATGGGTCTCTGTTCAAGATATTAGAGCGGTACGGAGAATATAATCTCGCTGAAATTGGCGATACCATTGATCCCTATAAACGTCAATATTATAAGTTTGCTTACGATTGGCGTTACGACAATGTTGATGCCGCACGTCAACTCGACACGTTCATTGACCAAATTCGAGCTGATTACGGCATGCCTGACCTCAAAGTTGATTTAGTAGCCCATAGCATGGGGGGACTGGTAGCTCGTTATTATATGCGCTATGGCACGAAAGACGTACTAGACGATAATGAATTTCCGGTATCATTAGATGGCGCAAAAAAAGTGCGGCGCTTGATTCAATTAGGGGCGCCCAATCTCGGTAGTGTTGCGGCTCTGCATCAGCTAATTAAAGGCTACAAAGTATTTTGGGGTACCATGCCGGTAGAATCCGTCATCACCATGCCGAGTAGTTATCAACTGTTACCACATGCTATCAAAGACTGGATGATTACGAATGAAGGCAAGATATTAGAACGCGATCTATTTGACGTGGAAATCTGGCGGCGTTTCAAATGGGCAGTATTTGAACCCAGCGTTATTGAACGTGTGATAAAATCCTATGAAAATGAAGAAGAAGGCCGACAACGAGTCAAGTTATTACAACGCTATTTTCATAAACATTTAGAACGCGCACGACGCTTCGTTTGGTCGCTAACAGTACCACTGCCGGAGTCATCGTACTCCATTATTGCATTTGGCGGCAATTGTGAACCCACGCCCGCGCGCTTGCTGGTAGAAGAAGTTGACGGTAAATCAGAAGTTCGGCTATGGCCACATGAGATAAAAAATAAAATTGAAGGCATGGATTACAACCGTATCATGCTGGAGCCAGGAGACGGGCGGGTAACAAAGCCTTCGATGCTTGCACGCAATAGCTTAGACCCAGTACAAGCACGACACAAATACAGCTATTTTCCTTTAAAATATGCATTTTTTCTTTGCCATAATCACGGTCAACTAACTGGAAACATTAGTTTTCAAGATAATTTATTAAATGCACTACTTGAAAATTGATAACCTTTTCCCCTCAACCAGCGGAGGTCTTGCGTTTTGCTAGGTAATAATACTAATGTTTTTTCTTCTCCTGGAATTCTATCGCTATGTATTATACTGGTCTTATCAGGCTGTAGCTTCATTGCAAAAAAACAATTTGAAAGTGCTTATGGCAAGTCCCAAGTCGTCGACCGATGGGTGACACCTGAATCAGAACCAGGTCAACATTACCACCAAAAGATTAAGCCTATCATCGAGAATCGCTGTGTCGTATGCCATGCTTGTTATGATGCCCCATGCCAACTTAAATTGAACTCTGCCGCAGGTATCGATCGAGGTGCTAATAAACAATCTGTATATAATCCTACTCGGTTACTTGCTGCCTCAACTAGTCGGTTATTTATTGACGCTGAGACCACACAAGATTGGCGAAATATGGATTTTTTCCCGGTGTTAAATGAGTTCAACCAAGCTCCGGAAGCCAATCGCGAAGGTAGTTTAATCTACCAATCTCTCACTTTGAAAAAACAACATCCTTTACCACAACAGGCACTATTGCCAGACACCTATGATGTGAGTCTTGCGAGAAAAAACGAATGTCCACGAGTTGAAGAATACAGACGTTATGCAGAGAAGTTTCCGCAAAATGGTATGCCCTACGGTTTGCCCGGCCTTAGTAATGAGGAGCACAATACAATAGTTGCTTGGCTAGAGTCGGGCGCTCTACTCCCACATCGCCCTACCCTGCCTCAGGAATATCTTGACAGCATTGCACAGTGGGAAAATTTCTTTAATCAAGATTCATTAAAAGCACAGTTGGTAATGCGATATGTTTATGAGCATCTCTTTTTAGTAAACATATACTTTTCAGATCTTGTCAATGCAAATGAGACAGAGCGATTCTTTTTTAAATTAGTGCGCTCAACCACGCCGCCAGGTGAGCCTATTGATATCATAGCAACTCGTCGGCCCTATGATGATCCCGGTGTAGCACGCGTATACTATCGCTTGCAGCAGATTGAGTCGTCCATCGTCGCTAAAACTCACATTCCTTATGCCCTTAGTAATGAGCGTATGGAATGGCTAGACAACTTGTTTCTTCGTCCCAATTACACGGTAAGTGAATTACCAAGCTACGATGAGAAAGCAGCTTCCAACCCATTCACAACATTCAAGGATATCCCGACACAATACCGCTACAAATTTATGCTCAAAGAAGCAAAAGCGATTATTGATGGTTTTATTAAAGGTCCCGTGTGCCGAGGACAGACCGCTCTCAACGTCATTAACGATCATTTTTGGGTATTTTTTGTTAATCCCGATACGAAAGTCTTAGATCAGATGGGTGAATTCTTACAAGAACAAGCCAATAACTTGCGTATGCCGACGGAAACAACAAGTAACTCTTTATTATTAAGTAACTGGATTAGGTTTTCTAAATTACAAACTCAATATACTTTGGCCAAAAGCGATGCTTTGGAAGCGATTTTTCCAGGCGGTAAATTTCTAGACTTGGATCTCGTCTGGGATGGCGAACAGCAAAATGACAATGCTGCTTTAACGGTGATGAGGCACTTTGACAGCGCCTCTGTAGTAAAAGGGTTAGTTGGCCCTGCACCCAAAACAGCTTGGCTGATTGATTATCCTATTTTTGAACGCATCCACTATTTGCTGGTGGCAGGTTACGATGTTTACGGAAATATCGGACATCAACTTAATACCCGCCTGTATATGGATTTCTTGCGCTTTGAAAGCGAGTATAATTTTCTGGCGTTGTTACCAAAGTATGAGAGAGTGAGACTAAGAGACTATTGGTACAGGGACGCTAGCATAGCGGTCAAAGACCATCTCTATCGCTGCAAAGCCTATTTGGATCAGCCACCTTCTATTAACTATAGCAGCGATAAACCACAGTTCGAGCTATATGATCTCTTGAAACAAAAACTGGCACCCGTAACTGCGCAAAACTACCAAATAGACTTTTCAAAACTACCATCAGACACCGCCAAGCATTTTCGCAATATTATGAATGTATCCGGTGCTAGTTTATCGCTAATGCCGGAAATAAATCTGATTATAATGGAAGACGAAACCGGCAATAGCAGCCTTTATACTTTATTACGTAATAGTGCACACAGTAATATCGCCACGTTGTTTCGGGAAACATCCACTCGCCTACCTGAGGAGGACACAGTAAGTTTAGTACCTGGTGTATTGGGCGCATATCCCGGGGCCTATTGGCATGTCAAAGTCGATACTTTAGGAAAATTTGTGGAACACTTGTCAACACTACAAACGGAAGAAGACTATAGTGCATTCAAGAATAAGTATGGCGTTCGACGCACGCATACCAATTTTTGGCATTATAGTGATAGGGTTCACGACTTGTATCAAGCTAGCAGCCCACTAGAGTTTGGCCTTTTAGACTACAACCGCTTAGAGAATCGATGATTTCAGGTTACAGTCAGCTAATCATTTAGGTGAAGTAAAATTTTAAAATTTAATGATCAGCGCCCTTAGGTGGAGGCCCCCCTGTACCAATGATCACCGCTTGAATAGTTAAATTCATCGCTTCAGTTACCAGCCAATGCACTTTTTTATTCATTTTGCACTCCGACAAGGCCTGCGTTATTAGTGGCGATTTTGGCTCTAGTTAAGAACACCTCTCGCCTGACTATGGTAGGAAATACTGGTAACCCAGTATTTCTTTAATTTAGGGATAGTATATGGATTTGCAGACAAATATCAATATATATTTTATATTTCCTATATGGAAATACACAAGAATGTTACGTCAATTTTATTACTATAGCTATTCACTTTAATGAATACTATGCTTTAACTTATTGATATATATCGATAATATATACATACCAATAAATGACTATTTTATGGTCTAGTAAAGCTCGTATTGCTGGCCGTCGTCGATGCCTATTAAGGCTCACTAAAATGGCGTTAGCATTAGCAACCAACACTTTTTAAGTATTGTTATCACGAAGGCCATACCATGTCTGATGAACTTACTAAAAGGCTTGCCAAAATTGATCTTAATACCTTAGTAACGTTTCTTGCGTTAATTAATAACGGTAGTGTCAAGGATGCAGCGAAATCACTCGATAGATCAATGGCCTATGTCAGTAAAGATATAGCTAAACTAGAAAAACAACTGTGTATTCCACCACTGTTTGTGAAGGGCAAGGGCGGCATGATTCCTACCCCACGTGCACAAGGTTTGGCTGGCACGGTTAGACAAATGCTTGAAATTATGGACGATACCATCAGCATGAAGGGACAGTTTCAGCATTCAACGTCAAATCACCGCTTTCGTATTGCCGCCACACAGTACTCCGACCTACTGGTTATGCCGCGAGTAATAGATTCCTGTTTAACTCGTGCACCAAATATTTCGTTTGATGTGACACAAATATCTTCTTTTGAAAATCATGACAGATCGTTTGAAAACTTATCTTCAGGGGAACTAGATCTTGTCATTCACGAATCCAATCAGGAAATTACTTTCCTTTCTAATAAAGTTCTGTGCTCTGACCATTGGGTTTGGATAGCTAGTCAGAATGTTGACTTAGATGATCTTGAGAAAGCAAAAAAAACCTATCATCCCATTTTCATCAATGGTTCATCCGCCCATAAAATGTTTGAAAACGAAAACCCTGAAAGGTCTCGTGTGACGTTAACGGGCGCCATCGATGTAGTATTACACATTGCAAGCATAGCTAATAGCCTGGGGTGTGTTCCAAGCTTAATCGCTCAAATGTATGCTCCTCCCTACCAATTAACCATATCTGAGCCAGATCTGACGTTGCCCAA
>JANQKJ010000090.1 GCA_028281205.1 Gammaproteobacteria bacterium | reverse complement strand
CCATCAATATTGTTCACCATTAACTCCGGTTTCGCGAACTGTGCACCGATAGCTGCTGGCAAACCAAATCCCATGGTTCCCATACTTCCAGACGTTAGCCATAGACGTGGGTGTTTAAAATCAAAATACTGTGCCGCCCACATCTGGTGTTGACCAACACCTGTACTAATAATGGCGTTACCTTTGGTATGTTTATTAATTTCCTCAATTACGGCATATGGCTGAATAGTGTCTGAAGCCTTGTCGTAATTCATTGCATAAGTCGACTTCAAATCGGCTATGTGTTTATGCCATTGAGAATAATCTGCCTCAAACTTATAAACTTCCTGACCATATTCAAGCAGGTGTTGCAGACTTTCGGGGAGCAAGCCGACATGGTGCCAATTAACTGATTTGACTTTATCAATTTCTGATGGATCAATATCAAAATGAGCAATGTATTTTGCATTGGGCGCAAACTTAGCCGGCACAGCAGCAACACGATCATCAAAGCGTGCTCCTATCGCAATTAAAAAGTCACTATCATCAGCTGCATAATTTGCAAATGCAGTACCGTGCATACCCAGCATATGTAACGCTCTGGGTTTAGTAGTGTCATAGGCACCGATTCCCATCAACGTGGTTACCACGGGAATCTTAAACGCATCAGCAAATTTTCTCAGACTGTCAGAAGCTTCACCATTAATTGCACCACCACCTGCGTAAATTAACGGTCGTTCAGCCTGTGATAATGCATCATAAAATTGCTTTCGTTTATCTGGCGTTAGTTCCGAAGCAATCACTGCGTGCATACGCTCGCGATAGCCACGCACAGGCAATCGACCACGCCCTCTATAGGTACCCACCCAGTTTTGCACATCTTTAGGGATATCAATAACAACTGGACCCGGACGACCAGTACGCGCAATTTCAAATGCTGTTCGTATAGTTGACTCAAGCTTAGTCGGATCGGTAATCAGAAAAATATGCTTTGCGACGGCACCCATGATGTTAGAAATAGGTGCTTCCTGAAACCCATCACTACCAATAGCAGCCGTAGGTACTTGTCCACAAATCACCACAATAGGAATAGAGTCGGCCATACAATCTCTAACCGGTGTGACAGTATTGGTCGCGCCAGGACCGGAAGTCACCATCACAACACCTACTTTGCCACTGGCACGTGCATAACCTGAAGCCATAAAACCTGCGCCTTGCTCATTAGCAGGTACTATTAAAGGCATCGAATCATTGGTTTCTTTGTTATAACGAAATACCGCGTCGTAGGTTGGAAGAATAGCCCCACCGCTATAACCAAAAATCACATCTGTTTCTTCTTGAGCCAGTACTTGCACAATAATATCCGAGCCTGTCATTTCTTGGCCGGAAAGAGGATGATCCGAAGCTTGTTTGATTTCTAAAGCTTGTTGAGCAGCACTTTGCATAGTTTCTATAAAATCTTGATTAAAAAAGAGATTATTTGCAACCTAACTTAAAATTAGGTGGCGAGTCAATCACCACGAAGTAACATAGATACAGTTAGTACAGAATTGGCATTAACAGAGCGGAAAATAGCTTTTTCAGACGCATCAAAGTAACTTAATTGGTGAATCCTAAACAGTACAACGACATCTTCCAGAAATTCTATATATCATATAACTCTTAATTGATAATAGTCAGAGACAACACCTAATATATGAGTAGCTTAATTCGACTATAAATAGCTACTTCATTTAGTACTGCATAAGTTCAACTTTAATTATTCCTCATACTTGCACCCTACAGATGAAAACGTTAGGTTGGCCTCAAACTTTACCCACATACTAGAATAAAGAGCATGGATTCAAACATCAGCGCTAAAAGCTATAAGCCAGAAGAATATTTTGTTGAGAATGAGCCTTATTACGAGCCTGTTTCAGATGAAATTGAAGTATTTGAAGCTGCGTACAAAAATAGCCTACCCGTATTACTTAAAGGACCAACAGGCTGTGGCAAAACCCGTTTTATGGAATACATGGGGTGGCGTCTAAAGCGTCCACTAATTACGGTCTCATGTC
>JANQKJ010000085.1 GCA_028281205.1 Gammaproteobacteria bacterium | reverse complement strand
TACGTGGGAAATCGCTAAAAGAATACAGCCAGCCTAAAGCACTACTCCCACGCGCACTGATTATAGACTTAATTGCACAGTGTGCTGATGGCCTGCACTATGCACATGAAAAAGGTATTATTCACCGTGATGTAAAACCGGCTAACATTCTCTATGACCATGCCGCTGCTTGCGCCAAATTGGGCGATTTCGGTATTGCTCACATTGCCAACTCAACACAAACACTGGCCGGGTCTTTCCTTGGCACACCTTTTTATATGTCACCCGAGCAATTGAGTGGTAAAGACGTCGACGCACGTTGCGATATTTTTTCTCTTGGCGCAACACTCTACCGCTTACTAACCGGTGTTCCTCCGTTTGCTGGTAACTCCATGGCAAGATTGATGCACACAATTGTGAACGAGCCGCATCAAAATATACTAGAAATTAGACCGAACTTGCCCAAAAACCTTGTAGATGTGGTAGAAATAGCACTGGCAAAAGATCCCGGTCAGAGATTTGCGAGCGCAGCAGAGTTTTCCCAACAATTACGCCAATGTTCAGAAACAACTTAACCCTCGATGAATGCTTATAACTAAATGAATTTAAAAGGAATTTTATCTGTAGCAGGGCGTACTGATACGGGCAAAGTGCGCTCACATAACGAAGATTACTTGGGAGAGAGCCTAGATATAGGCGTTGTTGCCCTCGCAGACGGTATGGGTGGCTATAAAAGTGGTGAAGTAGCAAGCGAACTGGCAATAAGAACTGTTTTAACTGAGCTGGAAGAGCGTATTCCCAAACTCAGCTCTGGTGAACTAGACCCAACTACTGGTTATTCCAATGAAAGTTTAGCAGTACGCGAAGCTATAACTATAGCCAACGAAAAAATTTACCAAAAAGGTCAGGAGGACCCAGAGTGTCGGGGGATGGGCACAACTCTGGTGTTAGCCGTTCTTTATAATAACCAGGTGACTATTGCTCATGTAGGAGATTCACGTATGTATCGTTTTCGTGGCTCAAAACTTGAACAAGTCACTGTCGATCATACTTTCCTGCAAGAACTGGTAGATCGCGGCTATTATACCCAGGAAGAAGCAGATGCCTCATTGAATCGTAATCTGGTCACCCGCGCATTAGGTATACAGCCCACCACGGCGGTGGATATCAGAGAAGATATGGTGATCCCTGGAGATATTTATTTACTATGTTCCGACGGTCTGACAGATATGGTAGATGATCAGGAAATTTCTAATATAGTGAGTGAGTTCCATGATAATCTTGACAAATTAGCGGAAAATCTTGTGGAATGTGCGAATGTTAAAGGCGGGCGAGATAATATTTCAGTACTATTAGCCAAACCCACTAAAGCCTTTCCACAGAAAAAGCGTTGGAACACTAATTTTAAAAAGATATTTGGTCAATAAATAGTCATGTCACACTTGGTCGTCACCCTCGAAGATAAACTCGTTGGCGAGTTCCCGATTACAAAAGAAAAAATGACTATCGGGCGCAAACCTGATAACGACATTTGTATCAATAACTTAGCCATCAGCAGTTATCATACTCAGATTATCACCGTATTGGATAGCTCATTTCTAGAGGACTTAAATAGCACTAACGGCACTTATGTTAACGCGCGTCTTGTCAAAAAGCATGCGCTAGAGGATGGTGACCTGATTGACGTTGGCAATTACAGAATTCGTTATGTTGGCAATGAGCCTAAGCAAGAAGAGAACGATGAAACCGATGTCCTGGAAAAAACTATTGTTCTCTCACCAAATGATCCAGAAGCAATGGACGATTTCCTCAAGAAGGAAAGCACTGTCATTCAAGAACGACCATCCACAAGCACCTTATCAAATCATCCTGCACCCATTATAGATACACGTGAAGAGGATGAAGTGGAAGTCGAAGAAGCGCCTGCAAAACAAGAAGCAGTAGCAACGGCCACACAAGATGCACAACCAGAGCCTGCAAAATCAGCTCCAGCAGCACCCGCACCAACAACGACTAAAGCAGCAACTGAACCCGATAGGGTTGGCAAACTACAAGTGCTTAATGGCAAGAATGCTGGCTTGGTGTTAGACCTTAAGAAGTCCCTGACTACTTTTGGCTCGCCCAAGATTGCTGTTGCCGGCGTTACTAAACGTGCCAAAGGTTACTTCTTAATACATGTGCAAGGACAAGAAGGACAAACCACTCTACTTAATGGTGAGGAGTTAAAAGCCAAAGCAACTCAGCTCGAAGATAACGACATTATTGAAGTCGCTAATATCAAACTAGAATTCTTCACAGAGTAATTAGTTAGTGCAAATGCAGTTTTGGCACTGCAGCTAATAATTTCTTCGTATATTCGTGCTGCGGCTCTTGCAGAACACTTATTGCGTCACCATGCTCCACTATTCCACCCTGGTACATCACAGCAATCTCGTCAGCAAGATAACTCACTACGGACATATCATGAGTAATAAACAAATAGCTCATACCCAGTTGCGCCTGTAAATCCTTTAACAGATTCAACACTTGTGCTTGCACAGACACATCTAAAGCACTTGTGGGCTCATCACAAATAATGACTTTAGGTTTCACTGCAAGTGCACGCGCAATACAAATGCGTTGCCTTTGCCCACCTGAAAATTCATGCGGGTAACGATCCATTGAATCTGCAGGTAAACCCACTTGCTGCAATAATTCAGTTACAGCTTGTTTACGTTTTTGCGGATTATTTTCGACACTTAAAGAAATCATGCCTTCTTCAATAATATCTCCAACCAGCATACGAGGGTTAAGTGAAGAGTAAGGATCCTGGAAAACAATCTGCAAGTCACTTCGACGCGCTCTTAGTTCTTCACCTTTTAACTGGACAAGGTCATGCCCCTGAAATGTCATGTCACCCTGCGTGATTTCGAGCAAGCGTACAATACTTTTACCTACAGTGGTTTTACCACAACCTGACTCACCGACTAGTGCTAAAGTTTTACCCGGATAAAGCTGCAGAGAAACATCATTCACTGCTTTGACATGGTCTACTACGCGTTTAAAAATACCTTTTCGAATTGGGAAATGAACCTTTAAGTGGTCAACATCTAACAATGGCAAATTATCAGGGGTTTGTTTAATATTCTTATTTAACTGTGTAGCATCTTCACCATTAATAGACAAACGCTGACCACGCTTATGAATACTTGGCACAGCATTTAATAATTGTTGACTATAAGGATGTTGTGGTGCTGAGAAAAACTCTTTACTGCTTGCAGTTTCAACAATCTCACCATAACGCATAACCGCAATACGATCTGCTACTTGTTGCACTACACCAAGATCATGAGTAATAAAAATTAACCCCATCTTGAGCTCTTCCTGCAACTTTTTTAATAACTCCAATACTTGCGCCTGAATTGTAACGTCCAATGCAGTAGTCGGCTCATCTGCAATTAACACATCAGGATTAGCAGCCAGGGCAATCGCAATCATAATACGTTGCCGCATACCACCAGATAGCTGGTGCGGATACTCACCCATATTGCGTTTAGCATCAGGCAACCCAACTGCATTTAATAAATCTAAACAACGTGCACGTGCTGCCTGTTTGGATAATTGCTCATGATGAATCATTGATTCACTAATTTGATCGCCAATTTTCACTACTGGATTCAATGACGTCATAGGTTCCTGGAAGATCATTGAAACCTTACTGCCACGAACAGTGCGCATATCCTTCTCGGTGTAATTAAGTAAATTAGCGTCATTCAGCCGCACTTGTCCGTGCGTAATTTTTGCCGCATCAGGCAATAAGCGTGCAAGCGACAATGCAGTTATAGATTTACCAGACCCCGACTCACCTACTAATGCAAATGTCTCACCATGATTTACTTCAAACGAAACATCTTTAACGGCATTAATTGTACGATCCGTTAAGCGGATTTCGGTAGACAAATTACTAACTTTTAATAATGCCATTACTTTTATTCCGAACCTGCAACACGCGGATCAAGTGCATCTCTGACAACATCTGCAAATAAATTAGCAAACAACACTAGAATAAACATAAACACAAACGCAGCAGTTAACGACCACCACACCACAGGGTCACGCGCCATTTCCAAACGTGCTTGGTTGATCATATTGCCCCAACTATTAGTGGCGGGATCAACTCCTATATTTATATAAGATAAAACTGCTTCTGCCAGCACCAAACCACTAAAATCTAACGCAACTGTGATTAAAACAATATGCATAAAATTAGGCATCACATGACGTACAAGTATTCTAAACTTCGTTACCCCAAAAGCAGTCGCTGCCTGAATGTATTCCATTTCACGCAGTTTGAATGTTTCAGCACGCAACAAGCGGCACAAGCCCGTCCAACTAGTAATACCCAATATCAAACATAGAAATAACAAACGGATATCTGCCCGTTCAACCAAACTGTTAAAATTTTCTTCATTATTACTCATATATATTTGCACTAGTAAAATAGATGCCGCAATCAGTAATACGCCAGGAATTGAATTCAATGTGGTATATAAGTATTGAATAACATCGTCTACCCAACCCCTGAAAAAACCCGCCATTGCACCCAAAGTAATAGCCACAGGCAACATAACAATGGTAGTTAATGTCCCTATCAAGATTCCAGTACGGATACTTTTTATCGCCTGATAAAAAACATCTTGTCCCACTTTATCTGTGCCAAATAAATGATAATAAGAACCCACTACCATAGAGACAGAAACAATAGTAATTATAATACCTGTGGTTATAGCAATTGCGCATACTGGATATTCCTGATCTGAAGAAAACAACTTTGATATCGATTTAGAGATAGTTAGTTTTACTTTGCGTGAGTAAATAAAACTAATAACTGCCCACATCACCAACCATACAATAGCCGCATACAATATACCGCGCACCACAAGCAACACGATATCTACTAGTTTATCCTGATCTGGATTTTCTAAATGAGCACCTCCATATTTCAAACGCGGATAGACCTGCTGCATAGAACCATCTTCTTGTGGCACCATTACTTTGGACAGTAAATGCGTGGCTAGCGGCGCAGAAAAAGTTTTCTCAACCTGAGTGCGCATCGGGGTCATGAACACATCTAGTACGCTTAAAATTTCATTCGAATAGGTTGCTTGCTCAGTAGAAGCATTTTCCAAGCGCGGATTGAAATGCATAGAATCTAATACAGCAATACTGTAGTAAGTCGACAATACCACTAAAGACACTGCACCTGTAGAACGTTTAAATACCTTCTTCCAGGGCCGGCTAATATGCTCACGTTTTCGTGCAAATAGTATAAACACCACCAACAAAGCAGTTAAAATAAAAAATAACGCATCAGTGATTAATATGACGGGTTGAAATGGCATGATTAATTTAAGCGAATACGTGGATCAACCAATGTGTAAGAAATATCTGTTAATATCAGACCAATGATGTATAGAACAGAACCCAGATAAACCATAGACCTTACAATGGCAAAATCCTGACTATTAATAGCATCAATCGTATAGCTGCCAAGACCAGGAATACCAAAAAAACTCTCCACTAACAGGCTACCCATAAATAGCATAGGCAACACAACAACCACACCAGTCAATATTGGAATTAAAGCATTTCTTAACACATGTCTAAACAACACTAATTGTTCTGATAATCCTTTTGATCTAGCAGTACGCACATAATCTTTATTAATTTCTTCTAAAAAAATTGTTCGATACCAACGTGTGCCAGAACCAATTCCACCAACAACTCCTATAATTACTGGAAGAATTAAAAATTTTATAGCTTCTAATCCCGTGTCATAGCCCGAGATAGGAACAACTTGCAACAATTTCCCAATAACAAACTGCCCCCCAATAATGTAAAACAACGCAGAAATTGACATTAAGGCCACACAGATTACTACCGCCCAATAATCAATATAAGTGGCACGAAAAAATGCAATTATCAAAGCAAGTGTAATTGTTACCAATAAGCCAAGAATTAAATTGGGCACTGCTATTGCCAAACTTGGCCACATGCGATTACTAATATCGTAACCAATATTTCTTCCACTATCGGAATTTCCAAAGTCAAATACAAATAATTTTATCGACTTTTGAAAAAAGATTGTTTCTGTTAATTTTTCTATTCCTGTTTCTGTTTCATTCACTAGCAAAGGTAAATGATATCCACGTTCACGTTTCCACTCTTCAATCTGTTCTGGAGTTGTATGTTTTTCACCTAGCTGACTTATTGCCATGTGATCTGGCGAATTGACCACAAAAAATAATATAAAAGTAATAATATTCACACCGATTAAAATCGGGATTGCATACAATAATCGGCGAATAATATAGCTAATCATAGTGCTTTAGCTTTTTCACGTTGATAGTAACCACGTATTGCCGGAATGATTGTGACTATCAATATAAACATAAGCAAATATAGCGGCCATAGTATCGGCTTATTCCATTGCTCACGTAGCTGAGCACGCACTTCGGGTTCAACTCGGCGATACTTAATATTGTTATTTGCCATCGCATTAGGTTTAACATTTTTATACCAACTATGGTACAAAGAATAGCCTTTAGGATTAAACGCCCAAACCCATGGTGCATCAGCTCTAACAATCTCATTCATTTGCCGAATCAGTGCCATTCGCTCAGGGCCGTTCTCCATATTTTTCATTTGATCAAATAATGCATCAAATTCAGGATTGCTGTAGTTGCTGTAATTCTGGCCCTTACTATCCAATACTGAGTGCGGACCATATAAAAGGAAGAAAAAGTTTTCAGGGTCTGGGTAATCTGCGTTCCAACCTAAAGTATATATTTGCACTTTACCATCACGAATTTTATCGTAGTAACGATTGACATCAGTGCCGCGAATCACTAGTTCAATATCGATTTTTTTAAATTGCTTGATCATCCAATTCAGTAATGCTTTGGTATCTGCCCCTCGGCTAACCGTATCAAAATAAAGAATTAGAGGTCGCCCTGACTTTTGATCAATTCCATCCGCATAACCAGCATCAACCATAAGTTGCTTTGCTTCAGTAATACTTTTCCTTACGGGACGATTATTTTCCCAGTTATATACATACGGATTTATACCTGCTTCACCTTTTTCATAGCCATAAATCCCAGGAGGAATAGGTCCTTGTGCAGGAATGCCACGACCATTTTTAAAAATTGATATAAACTCATCATAATCAACTGCTATTGAAATGGCACGCCTTAGCAAACGCGCACTCTCAGAGTCTCCACCGAGCACTGGATCACGCATATTAAAACCAAGATAAAATAAACTTGGCTGCACTGCAGAAGCTAGTTGTATATCTTTTTCTCTCATCTCTTCAGTTAAGCCAAATTCACCCTGAGAATTAAGTTCAACTGATTGATCAAAACTATCCGAAGTGATGCCCGAAGTGTCGTAATAACCTTGAAGGAATTTATTAAAATAAGGAATGCTTTCTTTTTCTAAACTAAACACAACCTTATCAGCTAACGGTAAAGGTTTACCCGCATCTTCTAACAAACCCATTTGTTCATCGCCTGGTTCACCTTCCGTAGGATAGCTTTCACCATGAAAATTTGGATTGCGATCCAACACCATGCGTAAATTTGGATTGTTTTCAGTGAGCATAAAAGGTCCCGTGCCGATTGGGTACCAATCAAATGATATATTTCGTTCTTCCATTCCAGATTGAGCATAAAACTTATCAGCTTCCCAAGGAATGGGTGAAAAAAATGGCATGCTCAACCAGTATATAAACTGCGGGTAAACTCCTTTTACTCGAATGCGGTAACTATAATCATCAAGCACTTCTAAACCTTCCATGTCTATAGACCGTAAATCCATCCATTGGGATTCATCATGCTCCTCTATAGCTTTTAACACTCTTTCTCGATAGTCTTTAAAGTCGACAATATAATTTCCCAGCAGACCCGCGAGTGGAGAATGTAAATTCGGATGTGCTAGGCGTTTTATTTGGTACACATAATCATTAGCAGTTAGTTCTCTGCTACCTTGATATGCAAAATCAGCTAACACATATACATCATTTAAGTCTGTTTGTGTTAATTCATGGTAGTAGTAATCGCCAGAATCTTTTTGGGCTAAAGCAGGGTGCGGTTGATATTTGATGCCTTGTTGGATTTGAACGATATAATCAGTAAACACAATATCATCCGGATTTGTTTCAGCGGGTAACTCATTTCCTTGGTCATCAAGATATACCTTGGTTGGCATATGCGTGGCGGTTAGTGGAATAAGCTGATAAGGGCGTTTCAAATAATGATATTGCAGAGGCGGCTCGTAAATTTGCGAAATAAACGTATACTCACTTGCACTATAGGATTTAACAGGATCTAATTCTTTGGGACGTTCTTGAAACGCTGAATAAATTATTGCTTTATCCGTATCTGCGTCACGATAAGGATTATTCCACTGCTTATCTCCGCAGCCCTGCAATATTGGTATCGTCAAAATAACCAGTAATATGGTTTTATAAATTCGTCGAGCTGCCATCAATTTATCGGACAATGTATAATTACACCTTTTAAGCACCTCAGTATAACGACAAGCGTGAATTCAAGCGAACTACTTTTAGGGAGAAACCATGGGCTTTCTGGAAAATAAAAAGGCATTAATTATTGGTGTAGCTAGTAACCGCTCCATAGCATGGGGTGTTGCACAAGCAATGCACAATCAAGGTGCTGAGCTTGCCTTTACCTACCAGAATGACCGCTTACAGTCCCGTGTGGAAAAACTCGCCAAAGAATGTGACAGCGAGATTGTGCTTCCATGTGATGTGTCAACTGATGAAAATATCCATGATCTTTTTAAGCAATTAGGCACACATTGGCCAGAGTTTGACATTCTAGTCCATTCGGTTGCCTTCGCACCAAAAGAAGAATTGGAAGGTGATTTTGTCCAAAATACAACCCGCGAGGGATCTAAACTTGCTCACGATATAAGCAGCTATAGTCTCACCGCCTTAGCTAAAGCAGCACGACCAATGATGAGCGGACACCCAAGTGCTATCTTATCCTTATCATATTTAGGCGCAATTAAAGCCATGCCAAACTACAATATTATGGGTTTAGCCAAAGCAAGCCTGGAAGCAAACACTCGCTATATGGCATATGCCTTAGGCCCAGATAATATTCGCGTCAATTGTATTTCCGCTGGCCCTATCCGTACGCTTGCTGCTGCGGGTATCGGTGATTTCCGCAAAATGCTAGAGCATGTTGAACAAAACGCACCATTAAGAAAAAACGTTTCAATTGAAGAAGTAGGTAATGCAGCTGCGTTTCTATGTTCTGATCTTGCTAGCGGAATAACTGGTGAAATTACTTATGTGGATGCGGGATTCAATATTGTCGGCATGACTGGCTACTGAAAACTATTCACAAAGGCTACTAATGTCGATTACTTCGTTAAAAGACATCTAGAACTTTTGCCTGGTATTTTTTAACCAAATACCAGAATAAATCAAAGTTCCCTAAACAAGTTTAGTTTGCTCTCCTTCGGAGCGAGCAATAATCACAGCGCCACAGGAATCACTAAATACGTTAACTGCAGTGCGACACATATCTAGCACTCTATCAA
>JANQKJ010000309.1 GCA_028281205.1 Gammaproteobacteria bacterium | reverse complement strand
ACATTGTTAGCTTTGACTATGGGCCAGACCGAGCCCGCTACCAGCAAGTGGCGAGTGACAGTAGCACGGTGAAGTCCACCACCTATATCGGCAGCCTGGATGAAAAAGTGCAGACCGGCAGCAATATCGATCATAAACATTATATACGCGCGGGTGGTCAAGTGATTGCCATCCATAACACCTACAACTACCAAAGTGATCAGACCCAGTTCTTGCATCGTGATCACTTAGGCAGTGTGGATGTGATCACCGATGCCAATCAAAACATTACTGAACGTTTATCGTTTGATGCCTTTGGTCAACGAAGACAAAGTAACTGGAATGATGCCATCAGTGCTATCACTTCCAGCATCACCCGTGGGTACACCGGGCATGAACAGTTAGACAGTGTCGGGCTGATACACATGAATGGCCGTGTGTACGACCCACAACTAGGACGGTTCTTAAGTGCCGACCCGTTCGTGCAACAACCGAAGAACTATCAAAGTCTCAACCGTTACACCTATGTGCAAAACAATCCACTGAGTTACACCGATCCCAGTGGGTTCTTCTTTAAGAAGATTAAGAAAGCATTTAAGAAAGCCGTTAAGTCGATTACTAAGGCGATCAGTAGTGCCGCTAAAAGTATTACAAAAACCTTAGCTGCCGCGGCGGGAAGTATTCTAAATGCTGTGAATGGTATTCCAATCGTGGGTAGCGCAGTGCAAGCGGCGGCATGTACTTTGGGTGGCCCATATGGATGTGCAGCATACTCCGCTGCTTCGGCTTATGCAGCAACCGGTAGTTTGACTGCATCATTCAGAGCAGGCGCATTTGGATACGGGGGCGCACGATTATTCGGGTTCAGTAATCCATTAGCGGATTGGAGAACGGCTATAGGGCATGTTGCGAATACATTAGATAGTAAATATGGTGCTATTGTAAATTTTGCATTGAATGCTAATTTAGAGAGTGCAAAGAATTTCTTTCAAGATATTAAGTATAGAGCAACTAACTATTTTGCAAGAAAGTATGTTGATAAATTTGCAAGGAAAAATGGTCTGACTGGATATGAAGTTAATGTATTACTTGCAGCTAATTCTCAAATTGGCAATAGACTAATCGGGAGTGGTTTAAGAAATGTTGAAGGAGGTCTTGCAATTACAGGTTTCTTCGATCGAGTAGATGGAAATTTAGGCAAAGGAGATGATATTGAAGGGTTTAGAAAATATGCAAGCGGTATTTGGGATGTGAATGATACTATTTTAGGTTATCAAGGTTTACTTGATGCTACAGGTATTGAATATATCCAAAGTACAAGATTTGGGGATCCAATTATTGCCGGCCATAGTCTGGGTGCATTGCGAGCAAACAACTTAGTAGGTTCAGGTTTTGCTCCTTCTGCAACTGTCTACTCGCTACCAGGGCTAAATGGGACTGCACCAGGTGTGGAAAATAATAATGGTGTCTTGGATTTGGTAAATGGTGGGTTTCTAGGCCTGATAATAAACCCATTTGCAAACCCTGTTTCAACACAGGGTTTGAATCCATTACAGAATCATACTCGATGCGGAGATGGTGTAGGAGCAGGGTATAAAGTCAGCGGTCTTAGTTGTTAGCACTAGATGTTTAGTAAACCCTTATGGCTTCATGTTATTAGCAGCATTGCACTATTAATAGTAGGTTGCTCATCAGTTGATGTGAATAATTCAACCGAGTTTAAAGATATTGAAATCATCCAGTTGAAGCAAGACATGTACATGGGAAGGTCAATACATACCTGTCCTGATAATTTATTTGGTATTACTAAAACATTACCACGAATTTACCCATGGACTATCAAATTTGATAATGAAAAGATAGGAGAGAAATATTTAAGTAAAGAGTCTGGAGTTTTTGAAATTGCAGAAACGGATTTAGATAACTACAACCAACCCAACCCAGATTCTATTGTTGATTATACTAATAATTCCTATGTTGTTATTTGTAAAGAGTTGACTAATCAAAATTGGATTGAAGAATATGTCTTATTACCATTAGGTACAAAGTTGAATGTAGAAAAGCTTCAAATAGACCAGAATTTAACTGGATGCAAGCAAGTTGGGTTAAAGGGAAATTTAATACCCTCTAAGAGTCAGACATCAGTGGAAATAAAGATTATCTGGGGATATGTCTGTGATGACGTAAAATCTTTCATCAAAGAAAAATTCGAATTATGAGACCAAATGAATAATTTTGGGGCAAATTTGGGCTGAGAAATAATTATTCTCTAGGAATCAAAAGGGTCAGATTCGATTCATTTTTGGTTGTGCTCCCCACTAAAGAATCCGCAAGGTAAGTATTTGTATAAACTAAAAAGATTGAGAAAGGGCAAAGAGTTATGCCCCTAAAAGAATCCCTAAAATTATTCTGTTTGGTGGAGGCGGCGAGAATCGAACTCGCGTCCGCAAGTTCTTCACCTTCGGTACTACATGCTTAGAACTGTCTTTGTTTTAATGATTAAGGTCCGACAGGCAGGGCGTTTAATCACGAGTCTGTGCTTTAAGTTTAATGGCTCCACTTACAGACGGGCTTCGCCACGATCTTGCTAAGGTGACGCCCGGTTCCTAACGCGCAAGCTCACTAGGGCGGACGGCTTTACAACTGGTTTTTAAGCAGCTAAAGCGTAGTTGTCGTCGTTTGCGACTATATGTTTGCAGAAATATTTAACGAGGTATCTACATCCTCGGCATGCACCTAAGGTTCGGCTACCCACGTCGAAACCAGGTCGCCCCCATTACTATATTAAGATCAAAGTATAACGCATAAGTTCGTTCTATATAGGTGCTATTTGTAGGTATTTCTGCGAGTCACATCATTGAATTTGTTCACAGAAATCCACACAGAGCACAGTTTTAAGTCAATTTATCATTATAGTCTGAAGCAAATTTCTATTTAGCAATTGAATAATTTCAGGGATGCGAACTTTATGAGTACTAATGCCTTATCTATGCAGGAGAGCATCGCATTATCTAAGCAATCGCAAC
>JANQKJ010000292.1 GCA_028281205.1 Gammaproteobacteria bacterium | reverse complement strand
ACGCAAGCCTAAGAAAGTGTTAGATGTACCCGGTGCACCTCTAGAAATTCGTTGTGCATGGTCAGGTCTAAACAACTACTGCTTTACAACCACAGCACTTACATCAAAAATCTGGTTAGTGTATGAAGATGAACATGGTGAATGGCATGGAAAAGATGTTGCTACCATTGGTGATCCATCTAAAGTACCTCTACCTGTAGATATCTCAATTACAGCTGATGATAAAGGTCTTTGGGTTCAAACTTTCATGGACGGCAAGACTCGTTACTTTGACATCAGTGATCCGTTCAATCCTAAGCAAACTTATGAGTATAAAGTTGGTTCGCAAGTAAATATGATCTCACAAAGTTGGGATGGCAAGCGTGCTTACTTTACAACTTCTTTGTTAGGCAACTGGGATAAAACTGGTGATGATGATGAGCAGTGGTTCAAGCTATACCATTGGGATGGCAAGAAACTTCATCATCAATTTACAGTTGACTTCTATGAGATGAAACTTGGTCGTGCGCATCAAATGAGATTTGGTGCTTACTCACTTTACTCTCAAAAGCCGAACTCTTCAGACACAATGTTGTCTCAAGTTGAGAAGTAACTGACTCAAGGTTAGGTTGTTGACGCTAATATAACGGCGTTGCTATAAATAAAAAAGGCCGCCTAACCAGGCGGCCTTTTTTTTTACAAAAGGATAGGAATACGAATGATGAAAAATCTATATGCAATTTGTTTTTCAAGCTTATTAGTATTTGTTCAAGGATGGAATCTGCAAGCATCGCAAGTTAAAGAGCAAATAGAAAGCGACAATGAAGCCGAGCACAGTGCTGTTGTTTCTAGTCATGGCCAACAAGTTGAATTGCATGCCCCTGGCTGGGGAGATATGCAATTTGAATTACCTGAACCAGGTACTTATGACTTGCCTGCATTTGGTAAAGCAGCTGATGGTAATGTGTTAAATAAAGATGGTGAGAAAAAACGTTTATCAGACTTTTATGGTGATAAAGTAGTTCTGCTCAGCTTTATGTATACCCAGTGCGCTGACCTTAATGGTTGTCCACTAGTAACGGCTGTGTTTTATAAGATCAAAGAAGCTCTAAAAGATAATCCCGAATTATCAGATCAGTTTCGCTTAATTAGTTTAAGCTTTGATCCAAAGTATGACACGCCTGAAGTCATGAAATTTTATGGTCAAGGAAGCTACGACTTTGGTGGGCCAGAGTGGCAGTTTTTAACTACTGCTTCAGAAGAAGAATTGGCACCAATTACTGATGCTTTTGGTCAATATGTGACACAAGAGTATGATGAGCAAGGGAATCCGACAAGTCGCATTGCACATCTTTTACGTGTGTTTCTCATTGATAAAAATGGTATGAAGCGTACTCAATATAGTGCAACATTTTTACATGACGAGTCTGTGATAACAGACTTAAAAACATTACTGATGGAAGAAAAAAATAGTTAAGCGGCCTGTGCCTGATATGCAAGATAATTTAAATAAGGCGCAACGTTTGGGCATGTTGTTGACTGTTTTGTGCATATTCATTTCTGCAAGCACAATTTTTGTAGTTAATGCTGAAGAGGGGATAAATAAAGCAGCTATTTTTGGACCTGGTGACCGTAAAGATGGTTATGAAGATAAATCATATGTAACAAATTCTTTGAGTGTAACTGCCAGGAGAGGAAAACCAACGGATTTACTTCAGTTTGTTGAAAATCCTCCTCTGGGATTACCAAGAATTGAATTGCCTGAAAGTAATCCTATTACTAAGGAAAAAGTTGAACTGGGTCGTCTTCTGTTCTTTGATCGCAGATTGTCTCTAAACGATACGTTTTCATGCGCTATATGCCATATACCTGAGCAAGGCTTTACTAGTAATGAACTTGCTACCGCAATCGGCTTTGAGGGGCGCAGTGTAAATAGAAATAGTCCGACTATATACAATATTGCCTATCACACAGTCCTTTTCCATGATGGCCGTGAGGATAGCCTGGAACAACAAGTCTGGGCACCTTTGCTAGCTCACAATGAAATGGCAAATCCATCGATTGGTTATGTCATCAATAAAATTAAAGGAATTAATGCCTACGATGGCTTATTTGAGGCTGCCTTTGATGGTAAAGGGCCCACTATGGAAACAGTTGGTGATGCTCTAGCAAGTTATCAAAGAACGCTGAACTCCGCTAACTCAAGATTTGATCGCTGGTATTATGGAAAGGAAAAAGACGCCCTGACATATGATGAAAAAGAGGGTTTTTCTCTGTTTATGGGGAAAGCAAAATGCGCTGCCTGTCATTTAGTTGATAAAGATTACGCACTGTTTACTGATAATCGTTTACATAATACCGGCCATGGGTATGCAACTTCGATGGGAATAGGACCGGATAAAACGCGCGTGCAACTCGCTCCCGGGGTCTTTGTTTACGTAGAAAATGAGTTAATAGAATCCGTTAGACAGCAGCCTAAGCCTAATGATGTCGGGTTATATTCAGTAACTCAAAATCCATTTGACCGCTGGAAATATAGGACACCTACTTTACGTAATGTAGCTTTAACGGCACCATATATGCACGATGGTGCATTTACATCACTGCGTGAAGTGATGGAGTTTTACAATGAAGGTGGTGTGCCTAATGAATTATTAAGCCCGCTCATAACGCCACTAAATTTAACAGAACAAGAGATTGATCAAGTGGTAGCATTTATGTTGACATTGACTGGAGACAATATAAAGACTCTTGTGGCTGACGCATTTGCTGCTCCAATTGGTGACTTAAGCCGGGAAGATCCTAACTGGGCGCATGATACCGATCTCAAATAACATTTACTAAATATTATGTTTAATCGAATTTTAGCCACCACATTTGCACTGTTTATATGTAATTCCGCTTTTGCAGAACGCCTATTAGATGCAATGCCGCGCACTATGGAAGCGCAAAATTTTACTTTACCTTATTCAACCACGGGTGAATTTACACTTGACGAGTTTAAAGGCCATTTTACTATTGTTAATTTTTGGTCTACTAAATGTGTAATATGTCGTGCAGAATTATCTTTATTTGAAGATTTAAAAAAACAGCTTGCTAAAGACGGTATCACTTTGAATGTGGTGGCTATCCATGCAGGAGATGATGTAGATGGTGTCAATGAGCAGATTGAAGTGAGCCCGGTAAGTTATGCTGTTGTTATGGATATGGATCTGGAGCTTGGCCATTGGAGTATACCAACATTACCAACCACATATATCCTGACTCCTGAAGGTAATTTTGCATATCGTGCCATCGGAACCAGAATGTGGAACTCACCACAAATGATAGATTTCATAAAGCACGTATATGATGACTATGAACAAAATAAAGACTCAAGTTAGGTACTTTCAGGATAAACAGTAGTGTAAATAGTTATAATCGCAGTTATCTACACGAACTAAACACATAAATATTACTCTATTATAGAACACCTCTAATCATGTAGTTATTATGAAACAAAACTCAAATTTTGATCGAAAATGTCTTGTTCGGAGAAGTGTATCTTCTGTTTTGGCGCTGATGTTATTTGCTGCAATAGCAATAGCAGGCGGTGACTTAATGGATAAAATCCCTAGTTCTGATGCATCTGATTTCACTCTGATGAGCGCTCATGGCGATGATATTAGCTTGTCGGATTACGATGGTAAGTTTGTATTGTTGAATTTCTGGGCAACGTGGTGTCCCCCGTGTGTGAGGGAAATGCCGGCATTAAATGATTTGCATAATAAATTGAATGGCAGTCATAGTTTTGAAGTGGTAGGTGTCCATGTGGGGCCAGCTTTAGCAACAGTGAAACAGTTCTTAAAAGACAGGCCTGTCGATTTTGATATTGTGATCGATAAGAATATGTCGTTGTCAAGTTGGCCTGTTGCAGGCTTGCCAACAACATTTTTAATTAGTCCGTCCGGCAAACTAATTTATCAAGCAACAGGTGAGCGCGAATGGGCCTCAGATGAAATGGTTCAGTTTATTCAAGAAATTATGAAAGAGTATGAGCGACTTGCTATATTGGATACTGAGTCATCCAATACTTAAGATTGATTGATGTCGTTTTATAAACAAGAGTTGCGAGACTCTATAGTTGTTTATTTGCAAACTGAGTTTCCTGAGTTTGCTATAGAGGAACAACAAGATGAAGAGAGTTATTGCTTTCGTTTGGTGCAGGAGAAAAACTCTCATTTTTTGCGCGTCATGTATTCTGCAACAGAAGGTATAGATGCCCAGCAATTAACAATTCAGCTTGAGCAATATTGTGTTGCTTCCACTATGCGGGGCTTAGGTGATTTTCCGGTAGTGGTTACAGAGCAAGGATGTATGTTTGGTTCGCCCTAGCATACATGCTAGATCTATATCGAATAGTATGGTTATTGAGCAAAAACCCTCATGTGAGGGCTTTTGTATTTGCGCTCTAATTTTCCCTGTAAGACTCTATAATCTTATTCAGAAGTGGTGGGGTCTATGACACTTTTAATTTCTGAAATACTGTTGGCAGGAAAGCCACCTTCATTAGCATGCTTGCGAATTTCTTCTTCATTGGGTGCGATGTATGTGCAATAGATTTTATCCTGAGTCACAAAACTCTCGACCCATTGAATTTGCGGTCCCATATTTTTAAGAATGCTGCAAGACTTTTGAGAGATGCCTTGTAAGTCACTTGCAGTAAGATTGCCGGCATCAGGAATCTCTCTTTCAATAATATACTTCGGCATATTGGTCTCCTATCTTGATAGTATATTTAATTCTAATAGTTAAATTAATTGTAGCAGTGTTATGAAGTGGTGTGTAATGGGTATTTACATATCAGCCGATCCATATAAGTATTTCCCCAAGCCCTCCGACTGATGGGTCGCCCATATATCTCTGTACGCGTCGTCGCATAGAGTGCAAAGACTTGAATTCACTATCATAGGTTCTGAGTTCGTGTAACAGTAGAGTAAGATAACCTAGGTTATGGCGACCGCAATTTATGAATGTAGAATTCATTTCACTAGGTAATTCAGAGAATAATAATGTACCACGGCGCATGCCAGAGCCGGCATGGTTACCTACTGTACCTAGAGTCGTAATAGTGCCGGCGATCATTCTGCTGCCACAATAGCTACCTATATTGCCAACCACCATAATAATTCCGCGGCGCATTAAATCCCCGGTAAAATCCTCTGCGCTACCATGAACGAGTACAGTGCCTCCTGACATACCTTTTTTATGGCCGGCATAAGCACTGCCAGTGTAGTTGCCACTATTACCTTTGACTTCAAGTACGCCACTGTGCATAGCACAGGCAGAAAAATCACTAGTATTGCCATTAATTATTAATTTACCGCCCGCTAACTCTGCGCCAGCATAATGACCGCAATCACCTTCAACAGTGAGTCGTTTGCTAATAGGTAGTTGGTATCCAATATAGTCAAATTTTTCACTAGCGTTGTTGAGTACGATATCTGAATTGGAAAAGTCACCAGTGATATCAAATAACTCACCTATTTCAGTAGTTTTATTGCCAACTGGGATGGTTATCTTTTTAGCTTTTTCAGCACTACATGCATTATTTATTGCACTACTGACCCAGCGCATATCGATACGAAGGTTAGTTGAATTATTAAATGTGATAGTAGTGATATTAGTCATTTACTATCTCTCTTAAATGGAAGTGATGTTGACCCAGTTTGCCGCCGTAGTTACCACCAGTAATTTTTTCGATGCCTTGAGATTTACCCAAGTCACAAATAGCATCAATGCCACGTTTCATTGCAAGACGCACATCTTTAGTACTTAATCCATCAATTACAATCTCCATCACAGCTTCAATATTTTTATCTAATACATTACCGGGTTGCCCCTTTAATGTTGGGCAGTAATAGTGGTTAGTGGACGCGCTAAGTTCAGGATATTTAGAGCCAACTTTAGAGCCTGAGCGTACACCGCCGCCAGGGAACGGTAATATAATGTTGGGTAGCATGCTCATTGAGTCAATGGCAGCTTCACAGGCGAGTAGTGCCTGTGAGATATTGCGTGCAAATACTAATAAATTGCCTCCACCTATAGCACTAGTAATGCCAGTGCTTTCTTCGCACACAAATTCGCCATCCATCACCGGGACACGCCAGAAACGTTTATCACCAATTAATTTAGAACTTTGGTAACCATCACCAAAATAACGCAAGTTTTTCCCTAGAGCGATAGTGTCTTCGCTATCCATGCCCGCAAATACTGCAGTAGTAGGGCATGTTAGTACACATTGTCCGACCCGTGTTTCAAGTTGCTTTTGTAATGTTTTTCTATCAGTGGAAAATAATAAAACGGAAATACCAGGACGGCCATCTGGAGTTTCATGATTGCCCATTGCACGTTCAATACCAGCTTCAACTCGGCATCCAATAACAGAAGTAGCAAATCCTGTCATAGTTTCTGCCGCGTGGCGTGCCCACTTATAATTAATAGCGGTGATAACGATACGAGTTGCACGCATTGAGAATGCTTCAGAAAAAGTATCGTCAATTAAAACACCATTAATTATCATAGTTCTAACCCTGGGTGCATGGATGAACTTTTACTTCGCTACCTATGCATTCAATCATTTCATCATTAGAAATTTTGAAATTAGGTAAAGAAATAGTTTGATAGTCTGCAAAGTATTTGCTTAGCGACTTTTCAACACTTTTATCATATTCAGGTTTAACAACATGAGTGACACCTTTAACAGTTTCTATGACTTCTCCGTCTTTTACAACTAGCGTGCCATTTTTAAATACTAAAGCTGGTTTGGCAAACATGCGTTCAACATCATCCTGTTTGCGATAAACAGTGATGTTAGCTGTCGCGCCTTCACCGAGGTGGCCATGATCGGTGAGTCCTAAAATTTTTGCCGGGGCAGCACGAGTCATGATAGCAATTTCATACAAACTATATTCTCTATCCATGGAGGCCAAGTTTGACATTTTCTGCGCATCTTGGTGGATGATATTGAATGCATCATTTCTAAATGATCGATTCATTAACAGTTTGATTAAGTGTGGGTAGCTTGTAAATGGTGCACCATTAGGATGGTCGGTAGTTAAGAATACACGCCAGGGATCATTGACTTGCAAAAATATCTCCAAACCAATTGCCCACTGTAAAGCGTTGACAAAACTTTTATCACGATATTTAAATGGAACCACACCACATCCAGCTTCACATTCAATATCCATAACAGTCCACTTTTTGGGATGAGCATGTTCATGACCAAAGTATTGCATCATGGTATCACCAGACGTAGTGATGGTTTGACCAAACATGATTTGACCCACATCTGCAGTAACATTAGGTGTGCTGTTAATGGCTTCGGCAATTTCGCATGCAGCAGATGAAAAGTTATAATCACCTTCAGTACCATAACTGTGAAACTGGATATGGGTTAAGTGAATTGGTAAACCCTCTGCGGCTGCCATGGTTGCAAGTGTTGATTTGAAATTTCCGGGAATTCCTAAATTACTAGCGTGTACATGTAAGGGGTGTGGCACCCCAAGTTCGTGCACAGCACGACTTAGTTTGTTGATAATATCGCGTGGTGTAATGCCGGCTGGGCTAGTTTCGTCGACATCAAGGCGACGTTGATTGAATTTAAAAGCGTGTATTCCTCCCGCGTTGACGACTTTTATACCAATGCATTGGCTAGCATTTAATATCCACGCAACATAATCATTAATTGCAGATTGGTCAGCTCCAGATTGCAGCATGCCAAGTAAGAAGTCATCGTTTCCTAATAAGACATAACCACCTTTATCAATCATCGGAGTATCTGCCATTTCCATATGCGCTTGACGCGCATTGACAGGAAGTACCGCGGGCTCAAAGCAAGCGGTGTAACCCATTTCTGCGTAGCGGTAGCCAGTAGTAAAACTTGATGGCACAGCATGACCATTACCTGAGCGGCAAATGTGATTGCCAAGATGTGGATGTGCGTGTTCGTCTTCCAACATCATAGTACGAGCTATATTAACTTTACCGCCACCAATATGAGTATGTAGATCAATGGCGCCAGCCATAACGATACAACCATTTAAATCATGGGTATGAGTTATTTTTTCATTGTCAGGCAAAGAATGTGTGATGTTGCCATCAATAATGTATAAATCTTTTTGTTTGCCATCAATCTGATGTGCGGGATCATAGACTTCCCCACCTGTGAGTTTTATTGCCATCGTTCCCTCTAGAGCATCTCAATCATTTTATTTAGCACATCGTTTGCAGCAGGCAGTGCATTGTTGCGAATTTTTTGTAATGGCAGAGTCGCCACGCTATCAACACGACACGCGAGTCCGCGTACGTCAATGCCAGGAATACCCACGGGAATATATACTGCTGTGGTGTCGGCGATTTGCAAGCCTGGATGGCCTATCACAATAGTAGGAATATCTGTTTTGGGTGGAGCATCGTCCGAACTATAAGTTGATAACCATACAAGTGCGTCAGCTTCACTATTTTCTAGCATAGCAACACCATCATATAACACTGGATTATGCACTGGAGTGCCGCCCATAAATGCTATAGGCAACGGTACGCCGGTTTGCCATGTGGCGACTTGAGTAGCGGTGATTTCTCCTTTAGAACCTCCTAATGGTAATCCTACACAACGTACTTGTTCCATTAATTTCTTAATAGACTGCGTAATAATTTGTACGGTTTGCTCTGCTGCAACGTTATCAAATAAACCTGTATACCAAATCATAGTTGTGTATTGGCTAGCAATAATTTGTTGATATAAGTCGAGTAGAGATTTATCTATATTACAGTCTTGTTCAGATTCTGCAGGAGAGTGGATAATTAATTCTAGGGTCGCTATGACCGATTCTAGATTAGGTGCGTCTAATCTTAAGTAATTGATATTGGCTTGATCAAATTGTTGATTCACGGGTTGAGCTTGTGAATCAATAATGGTGATTTTTTTGTTAATAGTATTGTCTGCACCCAAGCTTTTATTGGGTGTTAATACCCGTTCCATTAGTCGCGGGAAACGTTCAATTATTTGAGAGCCAAAAATAATAATATTATCGGAGCGGTTTCTTGCTTCTGCTAGTGTTGTTTTAACTTTCCCCATTCTTTGCAGCACAGCTATATTAGCGCGCATATACGGACCATTTGCATGATCAATGACTCCCGCGACTTTTTCGCTAAGTGCAATGGCCTCTCTACATGCTTGCACATCGGCAATAAGGCCACTAATCAATGGTTGAGATGAGGTTTTTAAAATATCTACTGCTTTATTGATCGCCTCATCAAGTGAAGTTTGTTGTCCATTTATTTGTGGTGAAGGCAAATCAGCGTCTTTTATACTGGCTTGCTCAAATGCTCTTAAACAGTGGGCATGCTTGATATTTAAAGGTGTGACTGAAGATTCACTAACCTCGACGGATAGATCATCACAGAGGATCCCACAGTGTGGGCAAGTGACATTTTCATACTGCATTAGACTATTGTTATGTGTGTGATATAAATTTTATTGTTTTGGATAATGACGTATGGCAGCCAAAGTTATTTGATCATGACATATTGTCTTAGATTATGATTGTATCTACTAGTTTGCTATGTGTAGTTCAGTATAAAATAAAGCTCCTACAATTCTAGAATAATCGATAAAGAATTCGATTGCTGATTGGTGAACATATTGTCAGCAGTATAAGTAAATATGGAACATTGATGTTATATCACAAAAATCAAAATGTTACCGTAACAACGCCTGCGAGATTGCATTTGGGATTCGTTGATTTGGGTGGTGCATTAGGACGTAAATTCATCAGTGTGGGTGTTGCAATAGACGGATTTGCGACACAATTATCGATACAGGCAAGTAATAAGTTTGAAGCCACTGGACCCAGTAGTGAGCGTGCCTTGTCATATGCGCGCGAATTATATGAAAAATGGAATTTAGACGGTGGCTGC
>JANQKJ010000290.1 GCA_028281205.1 Gammaproteobacteria bacterium | reverse complement strand
CATTCAGTTAAATGATTTAATACATGCAACAATAAAACTTCATCTAGCTGGCTAATCTTGGATTTGAAGTCTTTTTCTAATAGTAATATTAAGCAACAGAGTTTATTGCGTGCTTGCTTGTCGTTACTTTCGGATTGATTTAAATAGTTTAACGCCTGACGACTCAATGAGTTCATCCGTGTATTCCTTCTGAGTGTAGTGTTAGTAATTCTCTATGCCAAACGTCAGTTAGCGTTTGATCTTATTTATAGGGAATCGTATTGCTATAGAAGGAATAAGGTTGTGAATTAAGTCGCAATATAAACCAGGCACTACGTGCCTATATCAAAAAATATTCAATTAAATAAACAACTTAAATAAGGGTGGATTTATAATATATGGCTAATATTTTGATAACTAAATGTTAGCTAATGAGTTTTTAGTTAATCGAGCTCATGTCTTAGTAATTCTATTTCGCGCAGGTACTGGTTATCGGTTTTTTTTAAAACGTCGATTAATTTTTCAAGTTTATATTTAATATTTTGTTTGTGTGACTCGCTAGGATTAATGCAATCTTCGTACTCAAAAAAACTCTCTAGTGTATCCTGCATCAGTAAACCTATTTTTATTTCATCATTATTGTTTACTTGATTCTTCATGACTCCCCCATGCGTGTTTTTTGCACAGTTAATTTGTCATGAAAAATAAGCTAAATATGCGAACAACTTCATGATTTTTAATTGTTACAGTTATATTAATTAACAACCTAGTTTTATGTAAATGAGCTAATTAATACAGTTGATATGAATAAACTTATTTTCTAAGAATAAGTTAAATGAAAATTATTTTTAAAAAATAATAGGCAGGGCTAAAGAACTTTGTCAGAGATAATTAACTAGATTTTCTTAAGCGAATAATCACGTCAACATCTTCAAGCTCTGTTCCATGTGGCAACTCGGGAAGCTGTTCTATCTTAACTTGGCCGGCAGAGATATCTTCTAAAGTTCCAGAGTCTATGTGATATAAATGATGATGCTTTTCTAAGTTAGTGTCGTAAAAAACTTTACTGGGTTCAATAATCACTTCATTAAGAAGACCATTTTTTGCAAATAAACCAAGCGTGTTATATACCGTGGCTTTTGAAACTTCCTCTTGGTCTTTGTTCACCATGGCCAGTACTTGCTCGGCTGAGACATGTTGAGCCTTAGCAAAAAGTACCTCACCAATACGGACTCTTTGTTGGGTAGGGGTAATGCCGCAATTTCTCAGACAAGTTGCAACGTGTACGCGATCGGCTCTTAATTGAGTAGCTGTCGTTTTCATGGCGGCATTATAACCAGAATTTAGAATAAGTCTATTTCTCAATTCTAGTAATTGTGTAATTCACCTCTATACATACAGGCATTAATTAAGCTGTGAATAGGACTTCTCCAGCTCTGATAGGTCATGGCCATCATTTAAGATCCAGTTAGTTAAAATTTCACAGGATTTTGGTGCCATGGCAATACCATAACGAAAGTGGCCAATATTATAGAAAAGACCTTCAATATCTGGGTGTGGCCCAATAGTTGGAATATTATTTTTTGAGCCGGGGCGTAATCCCGCCCAATGATAGGCAATATTACATGTGGTCAGTTCAGGCATGATTTCAATCGATCTTTTCCATAAGATTTCTTTGGCGGCATCAGTTATTGAATTTTCAAAGCCGACATTTTCTAAAGTACTACCAGCTAAAATTAATCCATCTTTTCGTGGTATCAAGTAATGCCCATCATTAAATAGAATACTATTTAGTTGAACTGGGCAATTCTCTAGAGCAATCATCTGGCCTTTAATCGGTTCGATAACGGGTGTACGAGGTTGTATATTTTCAGGGTTTATTATTGACGCCCAAGCTCCAGTTGCCCATATTAAGTTAGAAGTATTAATCATGCCGATGCTAGTCTCAATGCCGACGATTTTATTTTGTTCAATGCAACATTGGGTCACTGAAGTATTGTTTATGAGTTTTACATCCAGATGTTGCAGTTGTTTAACCAGTGCTTTGATTAAAATCGGTGTACGTAGCTGTGCAATATCAATCAAGTGTATTTGAGGAGGATAACCATCCTCATTATTGTAATGTACATTATTCTGATTACACCAATCCTTAATGTATGTGATCTGATTAGAGTAAACCGTTAACCCGCATACCCAGTGTTCAATATCATAACCAGTATCGTCCAAGAGTTTTATTGCTAAATTTTGGTAAATACTTGATGCATTTCGTGTAAGAAATAATATTTTTTCTGGATAGTCCCAGGGCAATAAAGGCGTTAGTATTCCCCCCGCGGCCCACGTGCTTTCTCTACCGAAGTCACCTCTATCAATAAGCGTTGGTTTTATGCCTCGCAGTGCCAATAGGTAGGCACTGTATAAGCCTATTATTCCTCCCCCTACAATGACAATGTCCGATTTCACTATTGAATGTGTATGTTATTTTAGTGTTCAACAAATATTTGTTACTACTATCGTATGGAATAATGATTCAATTCGTAAAACATTGTTAAATATCGTTAACATTTAATGCATTCAAATAATAACATTGGGATAATTTCTCTACTGTATTAAGCGACATAATAAATAATTAGAGGTCACTATAAATGATTACTGCTAGAGATTTTAATAAGGAAATTGTACCTAAAAAGCTAACTGATTTACGGTCACCGGCTAAAGATCGTGCAAATTTACTGGTTGATTTAACAGTTATGTCTCGCCAAGTAGGTTATTCAATCAGTAAAAAAGTAGCGCGTTTTGGAATTAACTATAACTTATGGCAAGTATTAGTCACATTATGGAGTGAACATGCGGTTACACCTGCTGCTGTAGCACAGCACCTTCAAGTGGAGCCTGCTACTATTAGTCGTTATCTCGATCAATTAGAGTCGTTAGAATATATAACCCGTGAACGTAGCAAAACAGACCGTCGAGTTGTTGACGTTGTATTAACAGCTAAAGGCAATAAAGTCGTTAAAGCTGGTCTAAATGAGTTAGACGAGCTGAGTAAAACATTCTGAAATGAATAACTTATTATATAAATGCCTATCGGCAATAGCTTACAGTTTAAGCTGGTAAGCTATTGCTACAAAGTGGCGTAATTCTCAGTTTTAGGGTCTTTCTGAATTTATTGAGAAACAGTCAAAAGTTTTAAATCTACTAAATATTATAATTGTGTGGTTATTGATCCAATTGTAATTTTACCATGCAAGCTAAAGCACTGGATTCAGCAACCCCTATCCCTAAGACTAGTGAGGCTTCCCAAGCTCCGTTAATCGCACATATTCTCTATCGCTTTGCTGTGGGAGGACTAGAAAATGGTGTGGTTAATCTAATTAATCGAATTCCCGAGACCCAGTATCGCCATGTGATTATTTCCTTGACTGACACAACGGATTTTCAACAACGTATTACACGTAAAGATGTTGCTATTTATTGTTTAAATAAAAAACCTGGCCATGACATAGGGCTTTATTTTCGTTTGTGGAAATTATTACGCCAGCTAAAACCTGATATTACTCATACGAGAAATCTGGCTGCATTAGAAATGGTTGTTATTGCAATGCTCGCAGGGGTAAAACGGCGAGTTCATAGTGAGCATGGTTGGGGCATGAACGACCTACATGGTGCCAACCGTAAACATCGATTGTTGCGCCGCTACATCAGTAAACTCTCACATTGTTATATTGGTTTATCCAAACATATTATTAATTACTTACATGATGGCGTAGGCATCCCTAATGAAAAGCTCACACAAATTTACAATGGTGTTGATGCAGACCGATTCATCGCAAATGATAATATTGAGATAGCATCACGTTTACCTGTAGGTTTTGCTCAAGACACAATTATTATTGGCACAGTGGGACGAATGGAAGCTGTCAAAGCGCAAACCATGTTAGCAGAAGCATTCATATTACTTTGTCAGGAATGTAAGCAACTTAAACATAAGTTGCGTTTAGTGATGATTGGAGATGGAGACCTCAGACATCAGGCACAGGACAAATTGGATGCAGCAGAACTTACTAGCCAATGTTGGTTGCCTGGAAGCCGTGATGATGTGCCTGCGATTATGAACCAGATGGATATATTTGTGTTGCCTTCACGTAATGAAGGTATTTCAAATACAATATTAGAAGCAATGGCTACTGGTCTGCCTGTAGTTGCTACACGCGTGGGAGGTAATCCCGAACTTGTTACAGAACAAACCGGCCAACTGGTTCCCTCTGATGATCCATATG
>JANQKJ010000274.1 GCA_028281205.1 Gammaproteobacteria bacterium | reverse complement strand
AGGAACTTCGATATCGAGGTCGTAAAGCCGTTGGCCATCGACCATCGCAACACGCAATTCCTCTTGCTGTGTAGCATTGACTAATATTCTTTTCATAATGATCTCGGATTTCTATTTCCGCTTCCAAGCGTCGATAAGCTGATGGGTAATTGTCTGTGCTACATCGAATTAGGGATGCTAGAGGTGAGTAATATGACTCACCGGCACACAACGACTGCAGCCTTGCAAAAAACTGAGTTAACAAGCAACAAATTGGAAGTAGAATGAACATTCTTTATTAATTTACTTTGTCCGTTTTTACGGTAGTAAAATCTAACTAATACTCTGATTGATTTATTACATTCAGAAAAAGGTAATTAAGCTTTTTAGCTCTTTTGCTGCCGCTGTAGAAAGAGGCGCTGAGAGTGACTTAGGTGACTAAAATGTGAACACTCTAAGCAACTTAATAGCTCAACTATATCAATCATTTGTACAACCGGCAATGACCATAGGTTCGATTATAAGTGACTGTCACTAAAGTAAAATTCGTTGAAGTAGATGAACGCCACGACGGACAGCGAATAGACAATTTTGTACTCGCACATTTTAATAAAGTACCCAAAAGTAGGGTTTACCGTGCTTTGAGAAGTGGTGAGGTACGGGTTAATAAAGGACGCGTAAAACCTGTCTATCGTGTGCAAATAGGAGATGTTGTACGTTTGCCGCCTATAGAAAGCAACATGGCCGATGCCCAGTCTCCGAAAGTATCTGCTCAGCTGATAGAGCAGTTGGAAAGTAAAATTATTTTTGAAAATGAATATTTGCTTGTCATCAATAAACCTGCTGGTATTGCCGTGCATAGTGGCAGTGGTGACCGGGTAGGTATTATTGAAGCGTTTCGTGCGGGTCGTGAACACCAACCTTTTCTGGAATTGGCTCATCGTATCGATAAAGAAACAAGCGGCTGTTTGGTATTGGCTAAATCTCGCCGTGCGCTGCTGGACGTGCAAAAAGGTATGCATGCGCCAAACACGAAAAAAGAATATGTTTTTTTAGCTAAAGGGTGTTGGCAGGTAAAAAAATGTAGAGTGTCGCAAGCACTTGAAAAACAAGGCCGCTCCAGTATTGGAGCAAAAGTAATTGCATCGGCTGATGGTAAACAGGCTGAAACCATATTCACTACTAGGGAAATATTAGGTGAGCATAGTCTGATGACTGCCAGTATTCTAACTGGGCGTACTCATCAGATTCGAGTACACGCTCAACAACAAGGTCACCCCATCGCAGGTGATAAGCGTTACGGAGACTTTGAGTACAATAGAACTATGCAAAAAATGGGTTTAACGCGTATGTTTTTACACGCAGAGTATTTGAAATTTAACCTGGAAAGTTTAAGTCAGATGGTTGAGTTCCAGGCACCGTTGCCTGATGAGCTGAAAAAACTATGTAAACGGCTGAGGAAAAGTGCATCGCCAAAGTAGATAATGGGCTATGCATGCTACAATCGAGTTAATTTTATACTATTTATTTAATACTGAATATTGAGGTAATCAAACTACATGGATGAATCAAAAGCTAACTGGGAGCGCGAGGCTATTGTTGAGCTAGCGCAAGCTGGCCTGAAAGAGCAACGTCGAGCGCGCCGCTGGGGAATATTTTTCAAATTATTTTTTGTTGTTTATCTAATTATTTTTCTAATCGCGGTTATTGGTTCCAATAAAACTGATACTTTAATGTCTAATCAACGCCATACAGCATTGGTAAATCTGTCAGGTATTATTGCTGACGGTGAAGATGCAAGTGCTAATAATGTGGTTTCAGGCTTGCGCTCAGCATTTGAAAATGAAAACTCTGCAGCAGTAATTTTGAGTATTAATACGCCTGGTGGTTCACCCGTACAATCAGCCTATATTAATAATGAAATTACCCGTTTGCGAGAGTTATATCCGACCAAGCCTTTATACGCAGTAGTTTCAGATATCTGCGCTTCAGGTGGTGTGTATGTTGCCGTTGCTGCTGATAAAATATTTGTTAATGAGTCCAGTATTGTTGGTTCTATTGGTGTGCGTATGGATGGATTTGGTTTGGAAGAAGCCATTGAAAAGCTTGGTATAGAACGGCGCTTACTCACTGCCGGTGAGCATAAAGCGGTCCTTGATCCATTCTTACCGGTGAATCCGGTTGAAGAACAACATTTGCAAACCATGCTAGATGAAATTCACCAGGAATTTATTGATGTTGTTAAAGAAGGCCGGGGCGACCGCCTTTCAGATGACCCAACATTATTCTCTGGCTTATTTTGGACCGGAACTAAAGCAATGGAGCTTGGTTTAGTCGATGCTTTAGGTAGTGCAGGTTATGTTGCACGTGAAGTTGTCGGTGCTGAAGACATTGTTGACTACTCTTACCAGGAAGATATTTTTCAGCGTTTTGCTGGACGCATTGGTAGTTCAATGGCCTCTGAATTAAAGCTATGGCTAGAGGGTATTCGGCTGCGTTAATTGCATAAGTAGTATAGTTAATAAATTTTATTAAGGCACGTGCAATCCAAACACTCTTAGTGATTGCGCGACTTTAATTAACGGTAGACCAATCAGTGCGGTTGGGTCATCACCACGCATGGCTTCACATAACGCAATGCCCAAATGCTCTGACTTAAAGCTGCCTGCGCAATTGAATGGCTGTTCGGTATCGAGATAACGTTCGATCTCATCCTGGCTTAACTTCCGGAATGTCACTTCAAAAATGTCCAGCCAGTCCTGTTGCCAGCCTGATTGCGGGTGCTGAATACTCACCCCTGTGAGGAATTCAATTGTTTTGCCTGAGGCCGCACATAGCTGTTCGATAGCGTGATCACGATCTTTGGGTTTACCTAATATCTTTCCGTCATTTAGGCTGCATTGATCCGAGCCAATAATCAGTGCTTCGGGACACTGTCGGCCAATTTCTGCGGCTTTTTCAATAGCAAGACGCTGAACATAATGCTCAGCTTGTTCATTTTCCTGTCTGGATTCGTCGATATTGGGTGAAATGCACTCAAAATCCAGTTGCAATCTTTGCAGTAATTCACGGCGATAAGGAGAGCTTGAGGCGAGAATTAGACGAGTCATGAGTTTTTTCCAATTTTTTGAGTGAAACAAGCCTAAGAAGTGGTTGATTTCAGTAAAAACTTTGACGAAACTTAAGTCAATCTATACACTTGGCCGCCGAATGAGCAACGATCTACCTTTGCGTTTTGACCCGGGTTTATTTGCCAAACGCGGGCGCCAATTCGCAGGCAATATATCCGTCCATGATCTGCCAAGAATTATGGAGTTGGCACCCAAATCGGATAGCGAATTTCATGTCGCGATGACCTTTTCAATGTCTTCGTTACAGTTTCCGATGGTTAAAGGTACTATTGAAGGTGGGATCGTGCAATTGTGTCAGCGTTGCATGGGTGATGTCCGCATACCGATTCGCAGTCAGTTTCAACTAATACTGGTATCACCAGACTTGGTTGAGCAGGCTAGTGAAGAGGGGCATGAAATCTTTGAATATACTGGTCCGTCCATTACGACAGCTGCGTTAATTGAAGATGAAGTTATTCTGTCTATGCCCATCGTAGCTAAACATGAGGACATAGAAGATTGTGATTCCACAGTAAAACAGTGGATGCATGAATTTGATGAAGTGCCAACGGATGAAAAAGAAAATCCGTTTGCAAAATTGAAAAACTTAAAACTTTAAGCCAAAACTTAAGATAGATTGGAGATAACAATGGCCGTACAACAAAGACGCAAAACACCATCGCGCAGAGGTATGCGTCGAGCACATGATGCTTTATCTGCAGCAACACTATCTATCGAGCCAACGACTGGTGAGACCCATCGCCGGCATCATGTTAGTGCGGATGGTTACTATCGTGGCCGTCAAGTCATTAAGCAAGACGAAATAGACGAAGACGAAGAGTAGTCGTCTCTCGTTATAGAATTATTCAGTGCAACTAATGATTAAGACAACACTGTCAAAGTGTTGTTTTGCTTATTGCTATTGTCATGAGTAATACCATCGCACTTGATACCATGGGTGGAGATTTTGGACCACAAGTAGTGGTGCCAGCTGCACTAAGTGCATTAAATAAACATGAAGATTTACAGCTGATATTAGTTGGTGATCAAGCAAAGATAGAACAAGAGCTTGATAGTGCTGCAAACGCTAATAGTCAACGACTCAAGATTCATCATACGACACAAATTGTTGAGATGAATGAACCTCCTGCACAAGCATTGCGCTCTAAAAAAGATTCTTCTATGCGTGTAGCCATCAATTTAGTAAAAGATGATGCAGCCCAGGCATGTGTCAGTGCAGGTAACACTGGCGCTTTAATGGCGACTGCAAGGTATGTATTGCATACATTAGCAGGCATTGACCGGCCGGCAATTAATACTACTCTTCCTTCTTTGCAAAGACATACGCATATGTTGGATTTAGGAGCGAATGTAGATTGCAAGGCAGAAAACCTATTTCAATTTGCAGTCATGGGTTCCGTATTAGCTCAGGCAGTTGATGATATTGAAGCACCTAAAGTCGGGTTACTAAATGTGGGTTCTGAAGCCATTAAGGGCAATGACCAAGTAAAGGAAGCGAATATCTTATTAGAAAAAAGTTCGCTCAATTATATTGGTTATGTAGAAGGCGACGATATTTTTTGCGGTGATGTTGATGTTATTGCTTGTGATGGTTTTGTAGGTAATGTATCGCTTAAAACCAGTGAAGGTGTTGCCAAGCTAATTTCAGATTATGCGAAAAAATCATTCAGTAAAAATATATATACCAAGCTGATTGCCTTACTTGCAACGCCAATACTGAAAGAATTTAAGCATTCTATCGATCCAAGGCGTTATAATGGTGCATCTTTGTTAGGCTTAAAGGGAATTGTTATTAAAAGTCATGGCGGTGCAGATGCATTTTCCTTTGAACATGCTATATCTATTGCTCACCTGGAAGCAAAAAAAGCAGTACCCATGTTAATTGATAAACAATTAGAAAATTACCTGGCATAAGTCAAAATGAAATACTCAAAAATTATAGGCACAGGAAGCTACTTGCCTGAAAAAATTCTGACTAATATTGATCTTGAATCTATGGTCGAAACCACAGATGAATGGATTCAGGAACGTACCGGTATAAAAGAACGTCATATCGCTGCCGAAGGTGAAACCACAGCAGACTTGGGTGTTGTTGCTGCCCGTCGTGCTATGAAAATGGCTGGCAAGAGCAAAGATGATATTGATTTAATTATTGTTGCGACTACTACCCCTGATAAAGTTTTTCCTAGTACCGCATGTTTAATTCAAAAACGTCTGGATATCCATGGTTGCGCTGCGTTTGATGTCCAGGCAGTGTGCACCGGTTTTGTGTATGCATTATCTATTGCTGATAATTTTATTAAGGCAGGTGCGGCAAAAACTGCATTAGTAATCGGCGCAGAAACATTATCGCGTATTGTTGATTGGACAGACCGAAGTACGTGCGTATTATTTGCAGATGGTGGTGGCGCTGTTGTTCTTGAGCAGAGTGAAGAGCCGGGAATATTGTCCACTCACTTGCATGCCGATGGTAGTTATGAACATTTGCTTCATGTGCCAAGAGGCATATCAGAAGGTTATGACTTGTTAAAGAAAGGCGAAGCTTATATATACATGAAAGGTAATGAGGTATTTAAAATGGCAGTAAATACTTTAGGTAAGATTGCTGATGAAACTTTAGCTGCCAATAATTTTAGTAAGTCACAGATTGATTGGCTGGTTCCTCATCAGGCGAATACAAGAATTATTCAGGCAACTGCAAGAAAATTAAAATTATCCATGGACAGGGTAGTTGTAACAGTTGATAAGCATGGTAATACTTCGGCAGCCTCAGTACCTTTAGCTCTAGATACTGCAGTGCGTGATGGAAGAATTAAAAAAGGTGAATCGGTGATATTGGAAGCGTTTGGGGGTGGGTTTACGTGGGGGTCTGCGTTACTCATCTTTTAAGTTAAAGCTACTGCACTTGCTGCTAGGGTGTTAAAAATCTTTTCGCATGTCGTCATTTATTAAAAATAAACTCCTAATGCTCAAAGATTTTTGCCTACTATCAGCTACGTTCGTAACGCTTTAGTATTTTAAATCTATTCAAGTGACTAAAAAATTTTCTACGCGTTGCAAGGAATGCCCGCGCCTTGCAGAATTCCTTGCAGAATCAAAACAAAAATATCCTGATTACTTTTGTAAGCCAGTGCCTCCTTTTGGAGATGAAGACGCACGCTTGCTTATTGTTGGCCTGGCGCCTGGTTTACATGGGGCCAACGCAACTGGCCGACCTTTTACTGGGGACTATGCAGGCATACTATTATATAAAACCTTACACAAGTTTGGTTTTTCCACAGCGCCTGAATCTAAACATATAAAAGATGGTTTGCAGTTAATTAATGCTCGTATTACTAATGCCGTGAAGTGTGTGCCTCCACAAAACAAGCCAACCCCGGCAGAAATAAAAACCTGTAATCAATATATTAAACAGGAATTACTTGCTTTAACTGAAAAACACCTTGTATTAGCCCTCGGCCGTATTGCACATGAAACTACTTTGCGTTCATTAGGTATTAGACTAAAAGACTATCCCTTTGCTCATGGAGCTGTGCATCACTTGCCAAGTCAATTTACCTTAATAGATTCCTACCATTGTAGTCGCTATAACACATCCACTAAGCGCTTAACAGTGGATCAATTTGAAGCAATATTCGCTAAAATAGTCAAACTTATTGACTCCTGAGTATCACTATCGTCTCTTATGTCGGAGCCGTCTACACAATTTGATGATAAGGCATTCTTAAAAACCTTAACGCAACAACCCGGAGTGTACCGCATGATGCATAGTGACGGTAGCATTCTTTATGTGGGCAAGGCTAAAAGCCTTAAAAAGCGAGTCTCTTCTTACTTTAACCGTAATAACATCAGTGCGCGTATTAAACAAATGATGCAGCAGGTTACGGCTGTAGAGGTAACGGTTACCAACACTGAAGCAGAAGCATTGCTTCTAGAAAATAATTTAATTAAAGAACATCGGCCTAAATATAATATTCTATTACGAGATGATAAGAGTTACCCCTATATACTTTTATCTAATCACGAGTTTCCTAGTTTAAGTTTTTATCGTGGCTCAAAGAAAAAAAAGGGCGAGTACTTTGGTCCTTATGCAAGTGTCGGAGCAGTACGCGAAACACTAAATCTTTTACAAAAAACATTTAAAGTCAGACAGTGTAGTGAGAGTTATTATCGCAATCGCTCACGTCCATGTTTGCAATATCAAATTGAACGTTGTACTGCACCTTGTGTGAATCTCGTGAGTGAGTCCATATATGCAAAAGATGTCGATTATGCGCGTAAATTTTTACAAGGCAAAAGTGAACAAGTGATTAGTCACCTTGTGAATGAAATGGAAGAAGCATCCAATCGACTAGAGTTTGAACATGCTGCCAAACTAAGAGATCAAATAGATGCATTAAGGCAAGTATCGCAACAACAATATGTCAGTGATTTGTCTGGTGACTGCGACATTATTACTTGCAAAATGAAAGATGCATTAGCATGTGTGCAAGTATTTCAGGTGCGAAATAAAATGAATCTGGGGAATAAATGTTTTTTCCCAAAAATACCAGCTCATTATAATGAAGCGGAATTATTATCTGCTTTTATTGGTCAATACTATTTGCACCGTCGGCCACCGGAAGAAATTATTACGCCATTCGAACCCAATGAAGCTAATGTTTTGGCAGAAATGCTCACTAATCAACGTGAAGGTAAAGTAAAAATTACTTCATCGGTACGAGGTAAGCGAGCGCGTTGGTTAGACTTTGCAAACAAGAATGTCATCACAGCATTTGAATCACGTCTTGCCAGTCAGGCGGGCATAGAGCAACGTTACCAAGCGTTAGAAGAAATTTTTGATTTGTCAGATTCTATACAACGCATGGAATGTTTCGATATTAGCCATACTTCAGGTGAGTTAACCGTGGCTTCATGTGTCGTGTTTAATCGCGAAGGACCAAACAAATCAGAATATCGAAAATTTAATATTGAAAACATTACACCAGGTGATGATTATGCTGCAATGACTCAGGCACTCACACGCCGCTACACGCGTATAAAAAAAGGTGAAGCTAAACTTCCTGACATTTTATTTATCGATGGTGGAAAAGGGCAGCTCACCCAAGCCGGTCAGGTCATGGAGGAACTACAAGTTGAAGGTGTGCTAGTTGTAGGAATAGCCAAAGGTGTGGAACGAAAACCTGGAATGGAGCAGCTATTTATATTAGGTGATAAACAACCTATTCACTTAAGTAGTGACTCATTAGCATTACATTTAATTCAGCAAATTCGTGATGAAGCCCATCGGTTTGCCATTACAAGTCATCGTAAACGCAGAAATAAGTCGCGGACTATGTCACCATTAGAAGGTATCGCAGGTTTAGGGCCTAAACGTCGGCAAAGTTTATTGAAACACTTTGGTGGCATGCGTGGCATAGAAAGAGCCAGTGAACAAGAATTGGCCAAAGTGAACGGCATTAGTAAACAACTTGCACAATCCATCCATGAAATACTGCATAGTCATTAAATAAAGTTACACATCTAATGTCATATACCATCCCTAACTTATTGACGTTAATGCGCATTGGCTTAATACCCTTGCTGATTGCTGTGTACTTTTCGTCAATTCCGTATGCCATGCCCATAGCGGCCATGATATTCACCTTAGCTGGTTTGACTGATTTGCTGGATGGTTATTTGGCGAGAAAACTCAATCAAACCTCTGCTTTTGGAGCCTTTTTAGACCCAGTAGCAGATAAACTCATTGTGGTTAGTGCGCTTGTGATTGTGCTTTACCGGCATCCGAGTATGCATGTGTTAATTCCAGCATTGATCATTATTGCGCGGGAAATTACTGTATCTGCCTTACGGGAATGGATGGCTGAACTGGGTAACCGCGGAAAAGTAGCAGTTTCATACATGGGCAAGATTAAAACCACTGTACAAATTATCGCCATCGTGTTTTTACTCTGGCATGAGTCATTATTCGGGCTGCCAATCTTCGAAATTGGCAAATGGTTGTTGGATATTGCCGCTATACTGACGGTAATTTCGATGTTTGGATACCTGCGCGCAGCATTTAAATCCGACTAGCACCCAGCTTAAAATCTTGTGCACTAGGCAGCAAAAGTCACACTTTTATACTCAAGTTGGTCACGAAAATACAAATATAAACAAACACTTCGTTGACAGACATACGAATTGCACTAGAATAGCCGCCTACACCAAATTGCGGGAATAGCTCAGTGGTAGAGCACAACCTTGCCAAGGTTGGGGTCGCGAGTTCGAATCTCGTTTCCCGCTCCAAGATAATCCTTTCGTTTCAACCTCTTACAGATTACAGACTTATTCGAATGCAGCTCAAATTAAGCAATTATTATCCAAAAGGAGCGTTTTTAAACTTATAGCGAAGATTCACATGTAAATAAAATTGTTACATTTGCAAGATATATTTGTTGCTTCTAATAATTAAAACAATAATCAAATGAAACCATTAGTTTGCAGTTTTCTACTGATGTTGCTTATATTATCAAAGTCTTTTGCAGCAGAGATATCCACAGTTACTTTCACCAAGTTAATTGATGGAGCAACGCCTCTATTTGATACCACAGAAACTTTAGATTCTTTTATAGACCCTTCTATATCAAATGGATTAGTAACATTTGTTGGACAAAACATATCTGGGTTTAATCAAACAGATATCTATACTATTGATTCAGATGGTACAAATCTTAAAAAAATTGCCGGGTTGTCAACAATGGTTCCAGGAAATAGTACTACTTTTTCCAATATATCTTCACCTAGAGCTAGTAATGATGAAGTTGTGTTTATAGGATCATATTCCGATAGTGACTCTGGAGAATTTCGTTCAGGAGTTTACAAAGCCAAACCAGCCAGTTCAATTATTACTATTGCTAACTCAGGAACAACTTTACCAAACTCAAGTAACAATTTTAGCAATGGCTTCGAGAGCCCTACTCAATTGATTAATAACAAATTTGCATTTATTGGTAGTGGTATTGGCACTAATAGAGGGATATTTGTTGCAGATGAGAATAACAATATCAGTACTCTATTAGCTCCTGGACCAATTCAACAACTTAATAATGCTGAATTTTTTAGGATTAGGGGGCTTTCAGGATCAGGTGACAAGGTTGCTTTTTATGGGGCATATCAAGACGGGGGACAATTTAGTAATGAAGGTATTTTTATTGCTAGTGAAAATGGGTTAGAACTTGTTGCCAATCTAGATTCGATGATACCTGGTACTAGTGGAACGCTAAGCGATATTAATAGTGTTTCTTATTCAGGAAATAACATTGTTTTCCAAGGTGAAGATGCTGATAGAAATCAGGGATTGTATAGGCGTCTTGCCGATGGAAGTTTAGAAGTAGTCGCAAACAAAGACTCAATATTTCCAGGCTTTGAGGCTGAATCTGTCTTTTTTGGATATGGGTATTCTGTTAACGAAAATGGTGAAATTGTTTTCCAAATGAGTGCTACAACTGTCGATGGCGAGACAATTGATGGATTATTTTTTGAAAAAGATGGTGACATTTCAAAAATACTTTATACATCAGATTCATTGGATGGAATAATCTTAGATCAGTTCTTTGGTATTAATTTTAATTCCAATAATGAAGGATTTGAAGGGAACCAGTTAATTTTTGAAACTACAAGCGCAATCACCAATGAGCGCGCATTATATCTCGCAGAAATTACAGTAGTTCCTATCCCAGGAGCATTTTTGTTGTTTGGTACAGCTATTTTAGGGCTAGTTGGGATAACTAAACGAAATTCTGTTAAGTAATATAAAACAATCTAATACAAGTCATTCTTGGTTATCCTTTATGCACCGATAGGAGACAATTAACTTAGTTCTTGAAGACTAATTCAAACCCATATATTGTCTGAAAATCATAAATCAATCGAGGAACAGAAGTGGCTGAGAAGTTTGAGATTTACAAAGATACTGGTGCAAAAGTTGAAGAAGAATGAGTAAGAATAGGTTAAACTGCTTAAACTAGATATTTCATAATATTACTGAAAGTCTCGATTGTCCTCTGCGATCGGGGCTTTTTTTTGTTATGCCAATTGACTGTTGTTTCATTTCAATCAATACAGTAAAAGCTGGTTACATAAGCTAGTCTTGTTGTATCCGATTTATAAAGAAATGATCTTTTAAAAAGGATTCTTAGAGTCGATTAGTGTAAGGAGATAGGGTAAAAATCTTGATCTAGATAAAATTTGCAATATTTTTCAAAATTTTGAAAGTCGTCAGTCGATGCAATAGGAGTGATTAACTTTCCTCAGTTATTTGATAATGTCGCTTTACACCTTTTGATAACTTACCCTGAGGAACACAGCATAAAAACGTATTTTATGTCTTTGAGCACCAGCTGATTATCTACAAAGCATGAGTCATTCAACGTGTCTGAGATAATGAATATGTCATCGCCAAAAATGGAGTGACCACAGTAATTGTTTGCCTGGTGTTGAGGTTTGATCAACACCAGGCAATCTAACTCAATGCAGGTTTTAGCCTTGTGGAATGATGACAGTATCAATCACATGGATGATACCGTTTGATGTCATAATGTCTGCTTTGACTACTTTTGCATTGTCGACTTTGACACCATATGAATGGTCAATTGTGATAGAGCTGCCTTCTACTGTCTTAGCAGACATCATGTTTTTGATTTCTGCTGCTGTTACCTTTCCTGGCACAACGTGATAAGTGAGTATTTTTGATAAAGCATCTTTGTCAGCCAATAGAGCTTGTAAATCTTCAGCTGGAATTTTCGCGAACGCATCATCAGTTGGAGCAAACACAGTGAATGGTCCGTCACTTTTTAGCGTTTCAACCAAGTCAGCCGCTTTCACCGCTTCTACTAATGTATTAAAACTACCAGCAGATACAGCAGTATCCACTATATCCATCTTCTGTTGATACTTGTTGTCACCCGCTATGGCTACTGTGGCCACCAAGGCAAATGTAAATGCTAATAGAGCTGCTAAGCATGTACTAATTTTCGATAATTTCATATTAGTTTAGTCCTTTAGAAGTGTTTATTAATCGTGTATGAGACGTCATTGATGTGCAAATAAGATTTGTACATCAATTTGTAGATTAATGATTCGTTGTTAATTGTCTATGGCAGACCGGGATAGTAAACATGTCTTGGTTATACATATTATTTACAAGTATTGTATTTTTTTATAAGACTTATACAGACATATCAATATTACATAATTGAAATATTTTCCAGGGATCACTGATATATGCGAATTAAATAATTTACCCTTGGTTCAAGAAGGATATATCTATCAATGCGTGCAACTTTGTGAATAACACTTGCAGTTGCTTGGGTAGGATTGTTGTGAGTTTTATGAAACCTTAAAAAATTAGTAGTTAAATAACAAGTTCTTGTTGATTGAAATTTTTCTCTTAGCCTTTAGGAACTATTATAAGAATCCTTTTAAAATAATATCTTTAAAAGGAGTTCTTCTCAGAAGATTTTGGTAGTCAAGGGACATACATATATAGCCAGTACACTTTATGATGAGAAAATGTCCGTTTACGCTGCAATAGTGAACGCAAGAATGCGCGAATATGAGTTGCATCAGAGATGATGCTTCAACTTAGAACTACTAACTGGCTGAATGACCGCTTTCGGCGCAAAAGCGGTCATTGGATTATCTTTCTAAATACCACCATTGATGAACGTTCAAATCCATGGTTTTGATAAAATCTATGAGCTCCGTAATTATCGGAATCAGTTAGCAGAGTAATTCGTTTGCATCCTTTTTGCTTTGCCAACTCTATACAGTACTCAACTAATTTTGAACCAAGTCCAGAGCCTCGAACTTCCGGTGATACAATCATGTCTTCAATAATACCAACTCGTGCACCAAGTGCAGTTGAAGCAGTATATAAAAGGTTCACCATACCAAAAATGGTGCTTAAATCTTTAGCTACTATAATATCACCAATTGATGCATCGGAAATTATTCTTAATAATCCTTCGCTTTGAATTTTACGATTTGGTGCAAATTCAGATTCTTGCAAAAATAATGTCTCTAAAAGAATACACAACTTTGGTATATCTTCGACTTGAGCAGTTGTTATATTCATTTTTCCTAATCTTTTCTTTAAGTTTTACGCTGAATAATTAAACCTTAAGTTTACCAACAAAATATCTCCCACATAACTTATTCTACTTAAATCCACTTGAATATATAAACATCAAACTATAAGCGCCTATTTATTGGCAAAATTTTGACCATGTCCGAATCTGGCCAGTATTGTATATCTTCACACGTTATCTTTTTTCAAAGTTTAGAACCACATTAAGCGCTGACCAAAAAAGGAGATACGATTATGTCGGATACAAGTCTTTATTCAAGATTAGGTGGTTATGACGCAGTTGCGACAGTGGTTGATGATTTCTCAACTGCAATAATCAATGATCCAAAACTAGAAAAATACTTTCATTCATTAAGTGAAGACTCTTTAAAGAAAGTACGGCAACTCACCGTAGATTTTTTATGCGAATCAACAGGCGGGCCTTGTTTCTACTTAGGGCG
>JANQKJ010000257.1 GCA_028281205.1 Gammaproteobacteria bacterium | reverse complement strand
CGGTGATGAAAACCAGCCCGAAAGCCTAGAGGAAGTAAAAACATCTCAACATGCGCATGGTGTATCTGTGGTTGAACTGAAAGAAAAGTTTGGCAAATGGAAAACTGTGAATAGTAAATATGCACGCCGCATTCATGTTAATTCACCAGTTGAATTCAGTGGGCCAGTTGCAAATAGTGAATTACTAAAAACACTAGAAAACAATCAACCATTAGGCACTGTTAATAACTGCGCAAATGGATACACACCATGGGGTACTTATCTAACCTGCGAAGAAAACTTCAATGGTTACTTTGGTGCTACTGGCGATTGGACTGCAACAGAAGAGCAGGAACGCTATGGATTCAGTAGCAATGGATTTGGTTACGGCTGGCATAAATTTGATCCCCGCTTCGACTTATCAAACAGCAATTATGCAAATGAAGAAAATCGTTTTGGTTGGGTGGTTGAAATTGACCCTATGAGCCCTAACAAAAAACCAGTTAAGCGTACTGCACTGGGTCGCTTCAAGCATGAAGGTATTGCTCTTACTATTGGTCAAGGTGGACGCGTGGTTGGTTACATGGGTGATGACGAACGCTTTGACTACATCTACAAGTTTGTTTCATCTTACAACTGGCGCAGAATAAGAAGACGCGGCTTGAGTCCATTTGATTTTGGCAAATTATTTGTTGCCAAATTCAATGACGATGGTACTGGCGAATGGTTAGAGTTAACTATTAAGAATCCTGACTTGGCTGCACGTTTTAAAGATCAAGCTGAAGTGCTTACTTACGCGCGTATTGCTGCTGATATCTTAGGTGCAACTCCAATGGATCGACCAGAATGGACGACGGTTGCTCCAAATGGCACGGTATATTGCACTTTAACTAATAATAGTCGCCGTACCGAAGCCGATGCTGCTAATCCTTTAGCACCTAACGCGGATGGACATATCATTCGCTTCAAAGACAGCTATAAGCATGTAGGCAGAAAGTTCAAGTGGGAAATCTACATCATTGCTGAAGACACGCATGGCACTGAAGATACCTTTAGTGATCCAGATGGATTGATGGCAGACCCAGATGGTCGTCTGTTCATTCAAACTGATGGCGGCCAAAAAGATGGATTGAATAACCAAATGCTTGTCTCTAACACTAAGACTAGAGACCTACGACGTTTATTCACTGGTGTCGCGGGTGATGAGATCACAGGCATCGCTATGACACCAGATCGCCGTACCATGTTTATCAACACTCAACATCCAGGTAATGGTGATCCTGCCTTAACTAATTTCCCAGCACCGACAGATGGCGAAACGCGACCTCGTGACGCGACTTTTGTTATCACTCGCAAGAACGGTGGGGTAATTGGATCATAGACTCTAACAAGTAATGTTATTTTAAATTACTCATTAGAACGTTTACTCAAACCCCGGCTTATGCTGGGGTTTTTTATTCTTTAATTAAGTTTCCAGATGGTTAAATATAAATTCCAATAATCTTACACTGGTTGTCATCCTGCAAATAATGAGCTAGCCTAAATGTTATGAAAAGTTGGCGCCTTGGAATTATCAGTCTATTAATACTTGCCTTACCCGTCGCAAGTATCGCTACTACTTCTAATATTCATTGCATCAATCACATAGACTCAGCACCAACCCAAGCTGAACTTTCATCATCGGATCACTGCAGCAGTGAAGACAGCTTTAAAACCGCAACAGACTCTTCACAACCAGCTGAATGCCCATGTGATTGTAATAGCACTTTGGGGTGCTTAAGCAGTGGTGTTAACAGTTTTGCACTATCCACCCTTACAAAGGCAACCATTGCAGCATATGGTTCACAATTAAGCATAGATCAAATTGATCAATTTACTTCTTTTCACTCACCCCCTTTAATACGCCCTCCCATCACTATTTCATAATTCTGTATTTAAGTCTGAATTCCTAGCCTGCTAGGCATTCAAAACTTGCACGCTGCATCGTTAGTATGCGCAACCATTCATAGGGTTATTGTTATGAATAGAATTATGAAATTATCCTCAATAGGATTAGTTTTTCTCATTATTGGCTGCACTTCGGTGCCTAAAGATTATGGCATGAGTGATGTCACAGAGTTACTCATGCAAAAAGGTGTTAATCCTGCGGTTAATGAACCTGAAGATTTAGAGTCAATTACACAATCATTAATCTCCGCACCAATCACGCTAGAGGGCGCTATGGAGCTGGCATTAATCAACAATGCTACATTACATAAAACCTACGCCTCTCTTGGCCTTGCCGCTGCAGATGTTTATCAGGCTGGACGTATTCGCAATCCAGTTTTTTCTTTTTCGCAACTAGACTCAAATCAGTCAGGTGAACGGGATTTAGTAACACTTGGTTTTATTACTTCACTATCTGATTTGATTACACTACCGGTGCGCAAACAATTTGCCGAATTACAATTCGCTGAAGTAAAACAGTCTATCGCAGCTGATGTATTACGTATACTTAATCAAGTGCAAACCAATTATTACCGGTACGCGGCAGCACTTCAATTACAAGCACTGAAAACGCAACAATATAAAACTGCAACATTATCCTCACGTCTTGCGCAGCGTTACCATGATGCAGGCAACATCACGGCTCGAGAATTAGCTGAATATAAATCCGCAGCATCGCACAAATTATTTGAATCTTTTGCTGCCAATGAAAAAGCATTAAACGCTAGAACATATGTGGCTAACTTACTTGGTCTATCAATTGATTCCTCATGGCAAATTACACCTGAGCTTCAACTGCCCCGTGAAGATGAAATTGATATCACCTTAATGTCCACCCATGCGGCACAATCCAGATTCGATCTTGCCGCGGCTATGTCAAAAGCCGAGCGACTCGCCAAACAGTTGGGCGCGAATAACTGGATGCGATATTTGGGTGATCTTGATATCGGTATTGAACGAGAACGTGAAACGGATGGCGCACGCTTAACCGGACCAGTGATTGAGTGGGAACTACCAGTTTTTACCCAACACAATGATGAGCAAATGCGTCTATCGAGTGAACTCAAAATTGCCATACTTGAAGCGCGTCAACTATCGAATCAAATCAACAATAATGTGCATGCATATTACTTAAAAACAAATAATGCCCGCTTACTCATTGATGAATACCAAACTAACTTTATCCCTATTCAATCGAGTATTGTTTATCGTGCACAGGAACAAGAAAATTTCATGCTCATTGGCACGTTTGAATTACTCAATACTAAACAAGATGAATATGAAAGTTACACCGGCTTAATCAAAGCCTTGCGAGATTACTGGATTGCTTATTTTAATCTGATGTATGCCGCCGGTGACTCCATGTCAGTACCGACTGTGGAAAAAACTCGTAGCTTCAATATTCACAATATTTTTAGCTCTGCGTCTAGCAATAAAGCTTCTGCGCATAGCCATCACTAAAAACTTACATATAAGGAATTTATCATGACTACACGCAGAGAATTTTTAACTATTGCTGGCACCAGCACATTGGCGGCTTCCGTTTCACCCAAGTCAACCGCAGATACTTTAGTAACATCAGCAGCATTGGCAAAAACTAACAAACAACCCATCACACACAAACCAGTAAGAACATTAAACGGCTGGACATTGCCCTACACAATGAATAATGGGGTCAAAGAATTTCATTTAGTCGCAGAAGAAGTTGAACATGAGTTCGCTCCTGGCAGTGTGGCAAAATGCTGGGGTTACAATGGATCAACACCCGGTCCCACACTGGAAGCAGTTGAAGGTGATCGCGTACGTATTTATGTCACAAATCATTTAAAAGAACATACCACCATTCATTGGCATGGTTTATTACTTCCTAGCGGCATGGACGGTGTCGGCGGGTTAACCCAACCACAAATCGCACCCGATGAAACTTTTGTATATGAATTTACTTTAAAGCAGCACGGCACACATATGTATCACCCGCATGCAGATGAAATGGTGCAAATGGCGGTAGGGATGATGGGTATGTTCATCATCCATCCTCGACATGGGGAGAAAACGCCTATTGATCGCGACTATTGTTTTATTACTCATAACTGGGCGCTACATCCTGGCACATATAGACCCGACCCTTCGATATTACAAGACTTTGATTTATGGACATTCAATAGCAAAGTATTCCCGGCGATTGACTCTGTAGTAGCACGCAGCGGTGAACGAGTCCGTGTACGTATTGGCAATTTATCTATGTGGAACCATCCCATCCACATGCATGGGGTACAGTTTTGGGTAACAGGATCAGATGGTGGTCGCTGGCCAAAATCTGCATGGCGCACTGAAACCACTGAAATTGTAGGTGTCGGACAGACGCGTGATATTGAATTTATTGCCGAACCGGGCGATTGGGCATTTCATTGCCATATGGCACACCACACTATGAATGCAATGGGTCATGAAATACCAAATACTTTAGGTGTAGACCAAACCTTGCTTGATAAAGAAATTCAGCAAGTGCTTCCGGACTTTATGCCTATGGGACGCTACGGTATGGCAGAACATCAAGATCATGTAGAGATGGGGCACCACCGCGGACCAGAAAATACTCTCGCAATGATGACGGGTAAAGGTCCTTATGGAAACATAGAAATGGGTGGCATGTTTACGACTGTGAAAGTAAGAGACGACTTGGTACAAAATGATTTTAGTGATCCAGGTTGGTATGCAGCACCGGAAGATTCTGTGGCAAAACGAGTCAGTTCAAACCCTGATTTTGGTACACCGGTTAGGCTGAAGTGAGTATATTACTTAAACTAATACAATCAAAAGCTGTCATTTGCTGTCAACTAAAATTCACAGTCTGTATTACCGTAGGGATCAAGATGGCAATTTGTTCCGTCTGAAAATATTGTATTGCCTTTTTCATCTGTATAAGAAACTCGACCATCACTGTAAACCGTCATACCGAATTCGTCGGTGTATGAACTTATGCCATTGTTATCAGTGGTCACTCCGCTGGAATTCGTGTATAACTCAGCCCCGTCACTAAGTTGCGTAATTCCATCTTCTCCAACTTTTCCTGTGACACCATTTGAACATGTCATATTATTTTCATGATCCGTGTAACAACGCAAGGGCTCGGCTGTAACTGGTATTGTTAATAAGAGCAATATAATTAGAGTTGTTAACTTCATATATAACTCCTTATCACACTAGTATTAGAATTTTACCAACCGGTATTTGAGAAAGCTATAATCCACTGCGGATTAATAGAGGTCATACTGAATCACAGCAATATAGTAATATTTTTGCAGACTCTTCACTAATGCAACAAACTACTTCCTGCTTGTGCTAAATCAATGAAATTAGTCTTTTTGTGTGTTTTCATACCGCCAGCTTATGGATCTCAATATAATAAATACGCTTTAAGGAAAATAACGTATGAAAAATATCAAAGCCTATATATTCAACGCTTATGGCTTAATTCTTGACCCGTACTTGCCGTTCTTAGAATATGACGAACAACTTGGTGACAATATTGAAGAAATATATAAATTATGGTTGTCGAAACGGCTACAGTATTCATCTCTGCTCAGCCTGATGAATCAGTATGTAAATTATGAAAAAATTCGCAAAGACACTCTTGATTTCGCCTGTGAAGTGTATGGGGTTGATGATGAAGAAATCAAAAGCAAACTACTGGAACATTCAAAAATAGATTGTTACCCAGATGCGAAAGGCATTCTCACATCACTGAAAGATAACGGTTTAAAAACAGTGGTTCTTTCTAACGGACCACCACAAATACTCAGCTCTACTTTAAAACGAGTTGGCATTGACCATTTAATAGGTGGCGTCTATTCCACAGAATTAGTTCATTCATATAAACCTTCTCCAACCGTATATGAGTTTATGGGTGAACAACTTGCATTACCCCGTAAAAAGATTTGCTTTGTATCTTCGAACTCCTGGGATATAGCGGGTGCATCAGCAAGCGGCTTTTATTCTGTATGGGTGAATCGCTATAACCATATTTCCGAGCGACTTTCTTACAAACCAGATCTTATCATTAAATCATTAGACGAGCTTAGTCCACTGATATAAGTTTGATTAAAAATAAAATGCATTTTTTATTTTAATTTCGTCATAAAGCTTTAGCTTGTCTAATAAAATTATCTGCATTGGATCGCGCTTTATTGAATAGCAGTTATTGGTAAATTATCAGCTCTTCACGATGCCGCTTAGTATCAGGATCAGAGATTGCACTAACTTCTATAATTCTATCAATGTACTCTCTTGGTAAATTATGTTCCTCAGCACCACGTATAACATGTTCTTTATACCAATGATATGGCTTCATTGAGCTATCAATTTCTGTTGCGTAGTAAGTAACAGCTGAAATAGTTTCCGAATTTTGAGTAATAATTGGAACGACCTTGCGTTCATAACCCTTACCTAGACCTTCATACTTATCTAATAATAAAAGCTGAGAAGTAGTCACCTCAAATAATACTCCACACACTGAGTATTTAGGATCATCTACATAATAAGCATCACACTTAGCAGATCCATCATTACTTTTTTTATGAAATACTAACTTATGTTTTTCAAGCCACCCAACACTAGTCATCTGCACATTTGAAACTCTATGTTGCAATCTTCTCAGCGACATATTTGAGCCATATGAAAAATAAAGAACGCTATTCATTTCAACAGAAAAACCACATCATTAAATTAATTACATATGTATATAATAATGACCAACGACAACTTTCAATTTACATAGTACTGTTCCACAAACCGTCTGAGTATTTCATGGGCATATGGTGTAGATTTTTGAAGAACTTTCTTTTTTAGCTCATCTGCTTGATGGGGTTCAAAATAGCCATGGTTTTGGTAAATATCAATCCTTAATATAAATTCCTGAGCATCGCTTTCAGGATGGAATTGGGTAGCGTACACGTTTTCACCGATGCGAAACATTTGTACCGGGCAATTGTGACCAGTCATAAGTAAAGTCGCTCCTGTAGGTGTAGTGTCAACGGCTTCCTTGTGACCAAGCAACACATCGACTTGCGCTGGAAACCCTTTGAGTAATTTATCCTGTTTACCTGCTTCGGTAATATTCAGTGTGACACACCCTACAGCCTCACCGTATTTGGTAGAGATACGCGTACCAAGATAATTACCCAGCAGCCCATTCCCAGAGCAGGCACCAAGAAATGGAAAGTCTCGGGTAACTACTCGTTGTAACAGCTTGTTGAAATCCGACTCAATTTTTTTCTGGGCAGAGGATTTCTTGTCTTCGGCGGTGCTGATGTCGTACGGGCTACCACCAACAATAATTGCTGAATAATTATTAAGGTCTAGGTTTTCAGGAATGCCATGATTTTCGATGCGCTGTCTGCATGTGTCCTCAACACGTAATCCACTATATTTTAAAAAACACGCGTACTCACTATCAGACACTATATTTTCAGGGCGCAGTTGTAGAATCAGAACGGGTTTTATAGCTGTCATGTATGGAATTTTACTGTTTGAGATGATCAGTGCAATTTAATCAATCATCTCAGGTCTTGTCTAATTTTTTGCAGAAGCAGGATGATTCATTTTCATATAGACACCGCCTTTTTCTAGCTCATCTAGCATTTGTTTTAGCCTCTTATTCTTTGTTTCTTGTTTCTTAGCATCATTAATCCAACCGACATAGTCATTCTGTTGATAAGCAGGCCGCAATTTAAATTCTTTTTCTAACTTCCTTTTTTGAAGTGCTTGTTTAACAAAGCCTGGAATCTTATTACGTTTGCGTTTTAAATTTGAAAAGCTTTTGTTCATATTAATCAATAGCCGCTCATCAACTCAAAATTAGTCACTTATAATAATTCAATTCTTTTTAATACCAAGTTTGACAATCCTTGAATTTAAGGTTGAAGCATTCATGCCTAACAAATCAGAAGCACTATTTTTGCCAGATATTTTCCAGTTTGTCTTATTCAATGCTGCAATAATGTTTTCACGCTCAAGATGTTTTATTTCATCTGCTTTCAATAAGCCAACTCTTTCTGGAACAAATGTTTCACTTTTCTCGCCAGCATGGCTCACCATCAACTGAGGATCAATATGTAGAGATGTCCCACTGCTTAGAATAACAGCCCTTTCAATCACATTTTGTAATTCACGTATATTCCCCGGCCAATGATAGTCTTTTAATATATTAACTGTTTGCTCATTGAGCCCATAGCATTGTTTTTTAAATCGTTTACAGGACTCATCTAAAAAATACCGTGTTAATAGCGGAATGTCATCAAGTCTTTCTCTTAATGGTGGTACCTTGATAGGAAATACCATCAACCGATAATATAAGTCTTCTCGGAAATTACCATCCTGAACCATTTTTTCGAGATCACGATTTGTTGCTGCAATAATGCGCACATCAACTGACTTGGTAGCTTCATCTCCTACTCTTTCAAATTCGTTATGCTGTATCGCACGCAATAGTTTAGCTTGCAGTTCTAAAGGAACTTCACCAATTTCATCTAAAAAAAGTGTTCCATAATTAGCAAGTTCCCAACGACCCTTACGGTCTTTAGTCGCACCCGTAAAAGCACCTTTCACATGACCAAAAAATTCACTTTCAAATAATTCTTTAGTTACAGAGGCACAGTTAATAGATATAAAAGGCTGATCCATACGCCCACTTTGTTTAGCGATAGTATGTGCAACCACCTCTTTGCCCACACCTGTCTCGCCAAAGATTATCACCGTAGCATCTGTTTGTGATACGGCTTTTAGTTTTGCAAATAAATTTTGCATCGGTAACGACTGACTTATGAGTGGGAATTTTTCTTTTGCTAGCTGCAACTCTGCACGCAGATAATCACGTTCATCAATTAGTTGATTTTTTATGCGAATCAGCTGACTGATATGATGATTTGCATTTGCCGGTATAGTTTCAATCTCATTAACATCATAAAGCGCCCAAGAGATATTTTGCGCCTTACCATTGCTATCATAGTTAACTTCAGCAGAGGCGACCGCCTCAAATACATCACCATTTTTTCTGACACATTGAATAAGCTGATGGGATAGTTTTCCTTTCTCAAGCATTTGATCAAGCAAGCCAGATAATAATTTTGCATTAGTCTCCTCACTTAAAAACTCAAACACTTTCTTGCCAATCACCTCATTTTCTTCATAACCTAATTTTTCTAACCATTTTTTACTGACAGCCTGCATGATTCCATTACTGTCGATAGACTGCAACATTACTGGCGTGGTCTGGTAGAGAAGCTGGTATAGATTTTTATCGGCCATATTCGTTATAGCACCCACACAATAATTTTATAGTTAGGAGTTTAACCCTAGTGAATTATAAGTATCAAAATTCTTGAAATTTCGAGACTATTTTTGAATATTCGATATTTAAAATATTTTCAATCAACTAAGTGATTGATTTTATAGCCCAAACATCATGGCACACTAACTGCACATATATGGCACGAATAAAGAAAACTTTAAAAAGGTACTTAACCCATGAATATCATTAAGGCAAAAAAATCAACTTTCTTCTTGCGCGTGTTCACTCTGCTGACATTGCTCATTTTCATTCCTCAAAGTATGGCACATCAACTTGGGTCAAATAAAAAACCTATTGCATTCGGTGCCGACCAAACCATTGTTGATGTAGACAAGCTTGTATATGAACCATTAGCAGTAGAGGGATTGCCTGAAGGTGCAGAAATAGCACATATTCGCGGAGATCTTGGCAAAGCGGGTAGTGAATCTATTGTGCGCATTCCACCCGGCTATGTTGTACCGAGCCACACTCATACCTCAGAAGAATTATATATGTGGATTAGTGGTGCATTTACTTTGATTTCTGATAAAGGAACGGAAAAGGAATTTCGTGGTCCAGCCTATATCAGCTTTCCAGGTAATGCACCTCCACACACATTAATATGCGGGACCAAAGAACCATGTATTTTCTATCTCGCTTACACAAGACCATTCGATATTATTTACGAGACTAAATAACTATCCCTAAACACAATTGTGTCTTTTTGGGGTGTAGTTATTTTTTGTAGCCATAGCAAGAATAAATACACCCCGTTTTTTATAACTCCTTAAACAGCCATTTTTTAAATGCAGTAATCTTTTTCCTATGTGCGTGGGCT